>CAMPKM010000492.1 GCA_946887155.1 uncultured Gemmatimonadota bacterium | reverse complement strand
AGGGACGGAGCAGGGACGGAGGAGGGACGGAGCAGGGACGGAGCAGGGACGGAGGCGCCCCCGTGCCCCGCGGTGGGCATTCCAAGCTGGCTCGGGTGCTACAAGTCAAACAGTACCAACACCTTGTGATTCCCGTCACAGAGGAACTTTGGGTGTTACTGATAGGTTCTTATTGCGTCGATTGTGACGATTGCGGCCCGCCGGGGAACTGGCGATAAGGCCCCAACAACTCAGGAAATCACTTTTGGAAGTGGGGGGAATATCCATGATCCGCAACATCGCACTTCTCGCCCTTGCGTCGGCGTCCCTCAGCGCGTGCGCTACGAAGGGATACGTTCGCAACCAGGTCGAGACGGGCATCGCCGCCGAGCGTAGCGCTCGTGAGGCAGCTGACACCGACCTGAACGGCAAGGTCACGACGCTAGGGACCGACATTTCGTCGGTCAAGTCGGAAGTCGCGACGCTGCAGAATGACGTCGCCGCCCTTCGCCGGGACCTGACGGCGCTGCGGGATGAGTTCGGCGCGAAGATCACGGCGATGGAAAACGGGATGAAGTTCGCATTCCCCGTTACGTTCGCCTTCAACGACGCGAATATCCGTGAGGAAGATCGCGCTTCGCTGGATCGTTTCGCGCAGATCGTTGGCAAGCACTACAGTGGCACAGTCGTGACCGTCGAAGGTCATGCTGATCCGTCCGGTTCGCGCTCCTACAACAAGCAGCTCTCGCAGAAGCGCGCCGAGTCGGTTGCGACGTACCTGACGACGGCCGGTCTGACGACGGTCGAGCTCCGCCCGATGGGCATGGGTGAGGATCGCCAGGTCGTGAAGGGCGCCGAGAAGGATGAGCCGGGCGCCGAGACGAATCGCCGTGTCGTGTTCATCGTTGAGTCGACGGCGAATGGTCGCGTGATCTCGAGCATCCAGCCGTAAGGTTGTTTCTCGAAGCTTCACGCGAATGGGGCCCGGAGCATTTTGCTCCGGGCTCCTTTCTTTTTGCTGCTTGACGGCGCGCCCTTAGTAGTTCCCGGAGCCGTCACCTGACAAAAGTCGACCCCGCGTACACATGCTCCATCGCCCTTTCAAAGGCCACCGGATCGCGACGGCCCATGTGTCGCAGGACGTCACCCTGGCTGATGATCCCGGCCAGGTTGCCTTCGGTGTCCAGCACGGGGACTCGGCGGACTCGCGCCACTTCCATCTTTCGCATGACTCGTGAGGCGTCGTCTGTTGTCTGGACGGCGTGGATGGGCGTTGCGGTCATGTGATCGGCAACGCGGCAGGCACCCGAGTGTTTGCGTGCCACGCAGCGAGTGGCGATGTCGCGATCGGTGAGGAGCCCGACGACCTTTCGTGTTTCTTCGTCAGCAACCACCGGCGTACAACCGATACCGTGGTATCGCATCATCTCGGCGGCTCGCCAGATAGGATCCGAAGGCAGGACGAACATCGGATCGCGGGTCATGATATCTCGCGCCAGCATTTTCTCTCCCGTCTTTGCCACACAGGTATAGTAGCGCGTTTGGCGAGAGTCGTCTCGCTTCGAGAGTTCACGGTTGCGTTCGGCAACCGTCCGTTTTCCTGGATCAAGGGACGGGATTATCAATTCATCCATCGCGGTGCCGAATCAGTCTTCCCTGCTCGACAGAGCGTTGACGGGAAATACCGCGCAGGCTGATTGATCAACTCGCCCGATGTGGATTCAAGCACTGGCTCCTCTCGTCGTGGTCGCGGCATTCGGCCTGCTGCTCCGAGGCGTCTATCTCGGGCGATCATCGAGAGATCCCGTCCGCCCGGTTACGGGACGCGCCGTACTGTGGATGGCGTTCTGGCTCGCGTTGATTCCGTCACTGCTTCTGATCGTCGTCCCGATCTATTCGGGTGTGAGCGAGGTCATGGTAACCAGAGACGGTGGATCTGTATCGACGTCCGGACGCGCAACACTCCTCGAGATCAACGGGCTGTGGTCCATCCTGCTCCTTGCCGTGCCTGTCGTTATCACGAGTGCGGGGTTGGCGGCTGGAGCTTCGTCGCACCGACGGTTCGTTGTGTGGGGAGGGGCAGCGCTGCTGACGCTTTTCGTGTTTCTCGGCGCATGGACGATTGGCCTGGCGTATTTGCCGTCGGCGGCGGGCCTCTGGATCGCCGCCTTCGCGACGCCGGCTTCGACCTAACGCGACCAATCACGGGCGGAATGAAATCCGGTCGGTTCGAGCTCCGGAACCGCATCCCCGTTACCAAGGGTGACCGGACAACGCCATCCATTTGCCTCGGCGTTACATTCCTGAGGCAACCTGTTGGACCCGGTAGCTCAGTTGGTAGAGCAACGGACTTTTAATCCGTAGGTCGCGGGTTCGAGACCCGCCCGGGTCATTGAGGAACCTGCTGAATCGCTCGCAAGAGAGCCAAAAGCTCATGGCGGGCTAAGCCATTCAGGCATAATTTCTTGCGCAGTGCCGCCGCGGATGGTGGCAGTCTCACGGTGGCCGGGCGCGAATGGCGGATACGGAAGCGGACGTCACGACTCTCCTCGAATCGGCGCGGCAGGGCGACACCAACGCCGCGAACGAGCTGGCCGCGCGCGTGCAGGATGCCCTCCACCGCATCGCGGTCAACGCGCTCAAGCGCGAAGAAGTCGGACACACCCTGCAGCCAACGGAGCTCGTCGACGAAGCGTTCGTCCGGCTCATCGGACAACAGGGCACGACCTGGGAAAACCGGTCGCAGTTCTACGCCCTGGCCGCGCGCACGATTCGCCGGATCCTCGTGGACCACGCGCGCAGCCGCCGCCGAGCCAAGCGGGATGGCGGCGTCCTGGTCACGCTGGACGAGGGGATCAGCGACGAAAAGGGCGACCGGCTCAACGCGGCGGACGTGGAAGCCAACCTTTGCGTCATG
>CAMPKM010000491.1 GCA_946887155.1 uncultured Gemmatimonadota bacterium | reverse complement strand
ACGTATCGGAGCTGTCCGCTCCCACGCCCGCCCCCTTGCGAACACCGTTATCGACGATGATCCGGCTGCCCGGGGGCGTGAGCGCGAGGGCCGCTTCGAAATATTCGAGATTCCGTTCCTTGTCAGCGTCGATGAACACCAGGTCAAACGACTCGACGCGCTCGGATATCATCTGCCTGAGGCTGTCGGTCGCTGGTGCAACAACGATTCGGACACGATCCGCCAGGCGGGCCCGATCGAGATTGCGCTGCGCGACGGCCGCATGATGACGAGAGATTTCAAGCGTGACGAGTTCGCCATCGTCGGGAAGGGCTCGCGCCATCCAGATCGTGCTGTATCCGCCGAGCGTGCCCACCTCGAGGATGCGCCTGGCGTTGATTGACTGAGCCAGCAGCGCAAGGAGTTTACCCGCCGCCGGGGTCACGTTTATCGCGGGCAGCCCCTCGGCCTGACTGTCGGCGAGTGCGGCACCCAGCGCGGGATCGTTGAGGGCGAGCTTCTGCTCGAAGTATTCATCGACGGCATGCCATGTGGACTCCATCACGGCACGCTACCAGTTGCAAATCGCTACCGGAAGTCCCCGGGAGATCCCGACACCGTCCGGATCGGAGCTTGCCCCTGGTTCAGTCGCAAAGAAGCGATTCGGTAGCCGCCAACATCAGGCATCCATAGTCGTTCAGGATCTGCGGGATCGAAGCGTGCCTGTCCCAACTGACCGACTTGCGACGTTCGCCAACCACGATGGTCAGCTCAGTCCAGCCGCCGTCCGGCGGAATCACGTCGTCGTCTGCGAGCGGATATTCCGTCTTGAGCTCACGGAATTCGCGCGATTGTGCCCGCTCGAACAGTTCCACCAGTACGGCCGGAGGTACGGTGCCCGACCGCTCTTCCGTCGCCACACACTGGCTCGTTATGGGGCCCTGGCACCGGAATATCTCATAGCGACCCGTCGCGGAATCCACGGCCAGGCGTGCCTCGAACACCTGCCCGCCGGCGGTCTCGGTCCGGTGCCAGACCACACTCGCATCCTCACCGATCGCCTCGATACCGAAGATGGCGTTGCTGCTGCAGCCGAGGACCGCCGCGGCCATGAGAGGGACTATCCGCATAGGCTCAGGGAACCTCGCACTCCGTCGATCCAGCAGACAAACCGCGCCAGCACTTCGGGAACCGCGTAATTGGCCTCCCACTGCACGGTCTTCTCGATCGATCCGGCCCTGACCGTCAGGATCATCCAGCCACCATCCGGTGCGGAATCTTCACTACCGGTCTTGTACTCCGATTGCAGGGCGCGAAACGCCTCCGACTGTGCCGCAACGAAAAGCTGATCGAGCGCGCTTTCCGAAACGTCGCCGCTGTGACTCTCGGTTGGGGGGCATGCGCTTGTGCCGGCAGCCACGCATGTCACAGTCTCGAATCGCGCATTCGCCGAATCCACCGTCGTGGTCACGTTGGTGACCTGGCTCTCCGTGGCTGTCATGTGCGTCAAGACGATGCGGGCGGTACCGGGCGGCAAGGTCGTCTCGACGATACCGTCGTCTTCATCGCTGCACCCGGAGAGCTGCAGCGAAACAGCGGTGATGATCAGCAACGGCATTCGCTTCATGACATCCTCGAGTGCACGGTTTCTTCTAGCACACCCTGCACCTGTGAAACCCCTACGTCCCGCAAACGATCTCCGGACTGATTCCCCGGCGACGTCATTTCATCACGGCACGCCCGAATCCTGGCCCTGGGGCAAGACGTTCGTGACGAACGCTCCGGTCAACACGCGCCCGTTCCGCTTCACCTGTACCCAGACGGTATACCGACCCGGCTCCGGAAACGCGTACGGGAACCGGAGCGTGTCAGACGGCGTCATATCGCGACCATCGTTATGCAGCGGATGGCCGGACAGACGCTGCTGCGCTGCCGGCGAGATGGTTCCCATGGGATGCAGGTGGATGAATACCCGGCCATCGTCCCGGACGACGGCCGCGTGTCCCGGCATCCCCAGATACGGCTGCAGGGACGCCGAATCACCAGGGGGACGTTCGACGACGAATCGCAGTCCGGCGTCGTCGCGAGCGCGAATGGAATCCGTTCCGTCGCGCAGCCATATGAGGCGGGCGCCGTCGCCGAGTGGCACACTGCTGCCGTGCGGTGTGGTGGTGGCCCAGGAATCATCCTCGTCACTCGGCGATTCGGGCGCCTCCGTCCCGGCCGGCACGTCGACCGTCGACGTCAGCGTCTGCGTAAATCCGCTTTCCTGGACGATGTCCGCGAACACGCGATACGAACCCTGTGGCAACGGCGGAAGCATTGACCGGAACACGACGGAATCGCTGGTCGGCGGATGCAGATGTGCCATCGACCGGCCATCTACCGACGCCAGGAAGACGTGCATGATCTTGCCGTGATCGTCGATCAGGCCGGTGGACGGTACTTCACCCCGCGCGCGAATCGCTTCCACATCGTTCCGGCGCACCCACGAGCTGTCGTCGATCGTGAGCACAAAGCGCCTGCTGCCTGACGAATCCTCGAGTCGCGTGCTGATCGCCAGCGGATGATACAATCGGTCCTGAAACGCGCGGTCTTCGCCGCGCCACCATGCGGTCATGCCGGTGAGGATGAGCACAATGATGACAGTGGCCCGCACCATGGCCATCGTCGAACGTCGGCGTCGTGTCTCGTCAGGCAGGTCGCCCGGATCGAGCACGCCTTCGCGCACCGCGGCACGAATGAGCGTGAGCATGCCGGCGAACAGCACCAGTACGCCCGCGACAACCATGACGACGAAACCCGGCGTAAACGCGAGCCGGCGCTGGGCGATCGCGGCGAAGGGTACCACCACGGATCCGTGACCGGCCGCTCCATGTACGTCGACAGTGATGCGGTTGGACCCGGCGTTCATGACCCAGAGC
>CAMPKM010000490.1 GCA_946887155.1 uncultured Gemmatimonadota bacterium | reverse complement strand
GCGGATGTCCTCGAGCGGGTTGGCGGTGAGCAGGACGAGATCGGCGCGTTTACCCGGTTCGATCGTACCCCATTCCTTCGACGCACCCAGGAACGCCGCTGCGTTGACCGTCGATGCCGTCAACGCCTGGTGTGGAGTGAGGCCGGCGTTGACCAGTGCCTGCAGTTCGCGATGCAGCCCCCACCCGTACATGTGGAACCATTCCGGCGTGTCCGATCCGCTGATCAGCTTTCCGCCGGAGTCCTGGATCGCCTTCACCAAGCGGTTCCGCACCTGCACATAACGATGGCGGCGGGCTTCGGTCTTTTCGCCTGCGCGTGCCGGGTCCCAGTAACGCGTGTGTGCGTTGAGATAACCCTGCCGCATGCGCGGCGGCCAGAACGCCCAGTCCGGCCGATCCTCGAGCTGCGCCCGCGTTTCACCAGTGCCGAACGCGGTGTTGAACACGTTCTGTGTCGGACCGATGTAGATGCCGGCGCGCGCGACGACACCGGCCAGCGAGTCCAGCTTGCGGTCGTCGACGAAGTCGAGCGTCACCCACGGCGCGTTCTGGAAGACGCCGCCCTGCGTAACCGACACCTGGCTCGGCGAGGCATCAGCAAGCGCCTCCTCGATGAACGTGTCGAGGTGCTCGAGCTGTTGATGCGCGGCAACAGCGGCCGCCAGCCCGACCTGCGGCTCCACGTGCCCAACTACGCGAATGCCGCGCGCCTTTGCCTCGGCGGTCACGGCGTCGTACACCGGCCTGCTGATGAACATCGTCAGCTTGATGAAGTCGTATCCCGCGTCGCTGGCCGTTTTCACCGCGGTGCGTGCCTCGTCAGGCGTCGTGACCACGAGAGCGTTCTCTGAGGCGCGTCCGGTAAGCTGGGGACTGGCGACCCACAGCTGGGGTCCGATTACCTTGCCTTCCGCGACGGCTGTTCGAAGCGTGAGGTGCTCCGGCGTCCCGATCATCAGCCGAGCCGTCGTCACGCCCGTCGCCAGCATCACGCCGAGTTCGGCCGGGCCGGCGGAGTCGTGCACCTCGGCGCCATCGGACAAGAGGTGCGTGTGCGTGTCGGTGAGTCCCGGAATGAGGAACTTGCCGGACCCGTCGATCACGCGAACACCGGCCGGCACATCGACCGCCGACGCCGGGCCAAGCGCGGCGATACGGCCGTCGCGAACGAGCACCGTCGCCGCTGGAATCGTCGTGCGCCCGGCCATTGGAATCACGGTCACGTTCCGGATGGCGAAGGCCCCGCTCGTCAGGTGACCGCGTGAAGGGCCGAGCTTGTTTGCTCTCGCCTGCCGCGGAGCGCCGAGGGTCGCGAGGCTCTTCATGTCGGGAAACAGCGCGACGACGAGCAGCGCGCCGAACAGGGAACTTCTCATCATGGTCTGGGTGGTGAATGCCCCGAACCTGTCACACGTTGCCGCCGATTGGTCGGCGCCGTACGTGGCTTGTGGGCGACGGTGACGAACGGTGTTGGAGATGCATCGAGTTGAATGCGATCGCTAGCACAAAGCTGCGGTCACGGCCTCATCGTCAGGCGTGTCGCTTCGCCGTCATCTCCCTGGCCACCAGCGGAGCCGCGGCGCCGCTCGCCGAAGCCGGGTGGCTGCCCGTTCCACACAGCCAGAAGCCCGCCAGCGGCGTCGCATAACGACTGCACGACGGCACCGGTCGCATGAACAGGAACTGATCCAGCGCCAGTTCACCGTGGGACAGGCTCCCTTCAGTGCAACCGTAACGCGATTCGATATCCTGTGGCGTCAGCACCCAACGCCTGACGGTGCGCTCACGCAGGTCAGGCACGACCGGCGCGAGCATGGCCGTAACCTGCTCTCCCAGGAGGTCTGCCGCCTCATCGTTCCAACCGCCGGTCCGGGCGTATGGCACGTGATGGGCGGTGACGGACATGACATGGCGCCGCTCCGGTGCCAGCGACGGGTCGAGCAGCGACGGCACCGTGACGCTCAATGCGGGGGCGGATGGCACCTCACCCACCCTGGCGGCGTCGTACGCGCGTTCGACGGCCACGACCGACGGCGCCAGCACCAGCGTTCCGCCTAACGCATCGCGCGGGATCTCGGCGCCGCCCGACAGGAATTTCGGGAGCGCATCGAGTGCATAGTGAACACGAGCGGTGCAACCGCGCATGCGGATATTGTCCACCGCCCGCAGCAGTTCCGGGTCGAGCCACACCGGATCGATCCAGGCGAAGGATCGCCGGGGATCGGCGCTCGAAACCACCTGCCCTGCTCCGATCATTTCGCCGGTCGACAGTCGCACGCCGGTCACACGGGCGCGCTCCACGACGACTTCGCTCACCTCGGCGCCTAACCGGAGCTCCACGCCCGCCTCGCGGCCGGCATTCGCCAATGCGGTCACGAGGCCGCCCGTGCCTCCGCGGGGGACACGGCGCACGCCGACGGCGCCGGCCGGCAGCCCGACCTGCTGCTGCATGCAGACCAGCGCCGTCCCGCCGGACATGGGCCCGTGCCGCACGCCGTTCGTGCCCGCTACCGCCAGCAGAGTGCGCAGTTCTTCACCGGCAAACCATTCCTCGGCGACGTCGGCGATGGGCATGGGCACGACGCGGAGGATCTCCATCATCCCGCGCTTGCCCATTCGCCGCAGTCGTTGCCCGAGCGTCGCCAGCGCGACGAGGTCACCGATCGCGCGGGACTGCACCTGGGGCGCACGCACGGAAGCGGCCGCCTCGAGAAAACGCGCCACTCCGCCCACGAACTCCACGAACGCGGGCCATTTCTCCGCGTCTTGGTTCGATATCAGCTTGAGTTCGTCGACGGTGCGGCCGACGTCGGGATAGGTCGCTACCGCGCGGCGGTCGGCGGCAACGGATACCATGCCCGCCGGAACGCGCAGCCAGTCCAGGCCATGCCGGGCAAGCTGAAGC
>CAMPKM010000489.1 GCA_946887155.1 uncultured Gemmatimonadota bacterium | reverse complement strand
CTACGCCGGGTGATGTGGGAGCCGCCGTCGACCCGCGACCCGGTTGAGCTGCTCGAGCGGCTCATCGACCAGATGCGCGCCCTCGGGTCCCGGAGCTGGCAGATCGGCCTGACGGCGCCGACGCTGGCCGGACCACGCGCAGCAAGCAGCGGCGCGACGATGATCGACGAACTGTCGTCGACCGATTCGTCGGCAGCGTGCGCCCGCCGATAGCCGGTGGTCAGCACCTGCTCGAGCGCGCGTTCGTTCGCTCCCGGTTCGAGGCGGGCCAGGACCTTGAGCGACGTGATGTTGCCGCCGGCGACGTTATTCAGTGGAGCCCAGAGGTCAGTCACCTCGAGCTCGATGCCCTCGAAGTCGCGCGGGGCGATGCCGGCGATCGTATATACCGTGCTGCCTAACCGCAGCGTCCGGCCAACAATAGATGAGTCGGCGCCGAACTGGCGTCTCCAGAACGCATCACTGATCACCACGACCGGCACCGCCGCCCCTGGCACGCGAAGCTCGTCAGGCGTGAAGAAGCGGCCACGCGCGGCTCGCACGCCCAGGAACTCGAAGTAGCCGCGCGTGATCCATGTCGTGCGAACGCGCTCGCCACCGGGCTGGAGGCGTTCACCACGATCCAGGTAGTCGCCGGTGATACGGGCAACACCCTGCACCGCACTCTCGAGCGCCAGATAATCCTTCGTGGTGAGGAACGGGTTGATCCGGCCAGTCGGTCCATATTGCGGGCCGTCCTGGTTGAAGATCCGGGCGTAGAGTCGCCTGACGGCTCCGGGATCGTGCACCCCGGCGGGAGCCTGGAAGAAGACGCGATCGAGCGCGGTGAACAGCGCCGCATTGGCGCCAACCCCGAGTCCAAGCGTTACGACGATCGCGAAGGTCAGCCCCGGCGAGCGCCGGAGTCCGCGAAACGTTAGAAACAAGTCATGCATCAAGGTCAGTTAGGCGTCGGCCATTGCACTACACATCGTGTACTGGCATTGCAGCTTGGGCAAGAGTCACCGGATACGGGCTGGATTGCCGCGGTAGGTCAACAGACTGGAGAGGCGAGTCACCGCGGATTTCGCGAATTGATTCGGATCCTGGTGCACTTCTTTCACCGCCAAGCACGCCGAGAACGCCAAGGTTGCGCGATTCGGTGAACAACTACATCCACCGTCGCCGCCCGGACAGCGAGACGAGACCCAATGGCGTGACCTCGGCGTCACTTGGCGTCCTTGGCGGTTTGTCCTTTCGAAACCTCATGACGAACCCATCGCTTGCCATGCACGGCACGAACCCCGCTTGGCATCAGGCCCCTTTACCTTTTTCTCCGAAGCCTGACGATCGTTGCCAGATCATGCGCTGTCGAACGATTCGAGATGAAGGCAGCAAACCGACGGAACCAAATCCGCGAAGATTCGCCAAATCCGCGGCAACTCGGTCCTCCAGCAGTTGACCTACCCCCGCCAAATCCGCCGTTGTAAAGAAGAGGCGCCCGGAAAGTGCAACATCGCACTCCCCAGGCGCCGCTGTGCATCCGTTGGATGCACCTCCGCGGAGACTGCCGTTAGTGGTTCATCGTCGTGAAGGTCTTCGGTACACCAACCTTGATGATGCCGACGGCACCCTTCTCCGCATCGGCGAAGCTGTGCGTGACGAAGGGATAGAGACCCTCGCCGGACGCATTCTTGTCGAATACCGTCTCGAAGACCGCGCCACCGCCCGCCGGGATCGTCCAGGTCTGCACGCGCTCGAGCATGTTGCGCGGCGTGCCGTCGGGATACACACGATCGAAGATGGCGCCGACGATGTGGAAGTCACTGCGGAACGTCGGACCGGCGTTCACCACGAAGAATCGCACCCGATCGCCAACGTCCACCTGCAGCGGCTGGTCCTTGTACTGGAACGAACGTCCATTGAACGTCACGTACGACGCGTTCTTGGCCATCGCCGCGTTCCAGTCCGGCGTGTGCTGGTGCGTGGCCGTGTCTTCACGGGTGTAGAACTCGCTCTGCACGAGGACGAACTCCTTGTCGGCCTTCGTGCCCCAGCCGGCGCGCGGATCGACGATGATCGCGAAGTACATGCCCTGCATGATGTGCATGGTGACCGGCGGCGTGCCGCAATGAACCATGTAGGCGCCGGGATCACTGGCCGTGAACTCGAACTGGATCGTGTCGCCGGGCATGAACGTGCGATACGCGACGTTCGCGGGGATGCGCGCGGAATGGAAATCGATGGAATGCGGCATCGGCGACTTGTTGACGACCTTGATCCGGACCAGGTCGCCTTCGCGCACCCGGATGGTCGGACCGGGAACCGTGCCGCCGAACGTCCAGCCTTCGTACTTCACGCCGGCCGCGATCTCGATGGTGTCGTGCCTAACGGGAATGATGAACTCGCGGATCGTCGCGTCCGTGGCCTTGGCCAGTCGGGCGTCGTAGGCGGGCGACGTCGCGACGCGCGTAAGGCCGAAGTCGACGACTTCGATCTTGTCGCCATGGCGGGCGGCGCCCAGCAGGGCAATCGCGCTCGCGGCGACGACGACGCCTGCGCTCAGGGCGGCGAATGGGGAAAGTCTGCGCGACGACGACATGTATCAGCTCCGTTCCGTGGTGTCCGTTGATGTGCTTCTGGGCACCAGCATGATGCGTCGGAGCCGTTCCAAGGCCTGTCGGAAAACGCTGGATTCTCTGTGAGCGTTCGTCAGGCACGCCCGTCAGGTGATCCCCTACGATTCCCTACCGGCAAGGATGACTTCAACCGGGTGGCCGCCGGCGGGACCGGGTCGCCTGACGCAGCCAGGCCGGCACGCCAACGACCGACGGCACCCAGACAGTCAGCGGAACCAGGCCGTCCTTCGCCCGCTCCTCCTCGAGGTGCCGCGTACGGGCTTCGAGCAGGTTTTCGAGCGATACCCATCC
>CAMPKM010000488.1 GCA_946887155.1 uncultured Gemmatimonadota bacterium | reverse complement strand
CCGCGATGGTGCGAACCTTGGAAATCGCGATCGCCGCCGCCTCGTCGAAGTGCTCAAGGTCGCGCTGATGGTTGTTGCTCGCAAGGTGCGGATAATAGGCGCCGAGGGCGTTAAGCGTGGCCGACAACACCGCCATCGGATGGGCATTCGACCGGCGCAGCGCAGGCACTACCCCGAACACGACCCCAACGAGGACCGTGGTGGCCAGCGTGAAAGCGAGTGTGGACCAGTCGAGGCGCGGCTGGATGTCGAACTCACCCGCCCCGTAGAGTGGACTGAGCGAGACGAGCGGTCCAACGGTCCACACACTCAACGCAACGCCCACCACTCCGCCGAGTACCGAAAGCAGCAGGCTGTAGACGAGGAACTGACGGGTCAGCCGGCCCCGTGAGGCGCCTAACGCGGTCCGCACCGCGACCTCCGCGTGCTGCTCGAGACCCTGCGCCAGCAGGAGATTCGACACGTTGGCGGTGGCGATGAGGAGAACGAGCATCGCGGCCGCTGCCAGCATGTACAGCACGCGATCGAGACGGCCGAGCATCTCGGGCTGGAGCATGGTGACCTGGGCTCCCCTCGGCACGGCAGGAGCCGGATTCGCCTCGTGTAGCCGGCTGGCCATTGCATCGAGTTCCGCGTTCGCGCGCTCGACCGACACGCCGCGTTTCAGGCGGGCCGGCGCGTACACCTGCGCGCCACTCGGCGCGTCCTCGCGATAGCCAAGCGGTACCCAGAGATCGGACTGATAGGGATGCTTGATGCCTCGCGGCATCACGCCAACGATCGTGCGCGAGCGGCCATTGAGCATGATGGCACGACCAATCACGGCCGTGTCACCACCGAATCGTGATTGCCAGAGTCCATGGCCGAGGACCACGGCGTCCCGCCGGTCGGGCGCGTCCTCTTCTTCGGTAAACGTGCGACCAAGAATCGGGCGGAAGCCGAGTACGGAGAAGAAGTTTGCCGTGACGATGCCCGCGGCCACGCGTTCGGCGTTGCCGCCGTCAACGAGCGTCGCGCTCGAGCCCGTGCCTGCGGCCAGGCCTTCGAATACGGTGTTCTCGCGGCGCCAGGCACCGAGGTTGGCGAGGGTAAAACCGCGAATGTCCGGAGCGGCCCCTGGTTGCGCAAAGTCTTCGCGGACGCGCACGACACGATCCATGCCGCCGGCGCTCCACGAACGCAGCATGAACGCGTTGACGACGCTGAACGCCGCCGTCGTCGCCCCAATCGCGAGTCCGATCGAGCAGATCACGACCAGCGCGATCGCCGGACGCTTGCGGAGCGTGCGAATGGACCAGCGAAGGTCCTGGGTCAGGGCACGTCTGGCAAATGTGAACATGTCACGCAATCCTCGGTTCGGCGACGTTCACCCACGGAAACATCGTGCGCAGAACGTCGCCAGCACACTGGGACGAGCGGCGTGTCACGCGCCACGACGCGCGCGGGCTGGTGCTCGCGATGCCGGTGAGACGGGCGCAGATTTGTCCGCTTGCCCGATCCATGGAGCCCGAACGTGATGAAAGTGATCGTCGCCATCGTCGTCGCCCTCGCGGCCATGGTGGCTGTCGTTGCCACGCTGGGCGCCCGGTTGCCGGTGTCGCACACGGCGACCCGCGCGGCGATCATCGGCGGGCCACCGGATGTCGTGTTCAATACCATCACCGATTTTGACGCCGCGCCGTCATGGCGGGGTGAGGTGAAGTCGATGACCGAAAGCGTCGACCCCGCGTCCGGTCGCCAGCGCGTGACCGAGGTGTCATCGAATGGCACGATGACAATGGAAATCGAGCAGATCGTTCCCGGTTCACGCCTGGTGACGCGCATTGTCGGAGAGGACCTGCCATTCGGTGGTGCGTGGGCGTATGCGGTGGAACCTCAGGGCACCATGACGAAGGTCACCATCACGGAGCATGGAGAGGTATACAATCCCATCTTTCGCTTCATCTCCAGTTACATCATGGGCCATACGGGCACACTCGATACATACCTGACGAATCTGGGCAGGAAGTTCGGTGGTGACGTCACCATCATCGATGCCCCGACGGTGCCGCTCAAATGATGACCAGGGCGCAGGCCACAGCGCGCGGACCACAGACTGGCGGATCCCGATGACGGAGTGGTCGCCAAAAGCGGGCATCTTCATCCTGGTCAACCTGCAAGGTGAGCTTGCCGACCGCGTGCATGCAATTCAGCAAGCGTACGACCCCCGGATGGCGAACTTCGCCGCGCCACACTTTACGCTCATCGGCTCGTCAGGCGCAGGCCCGATCGACCCGGATACGTCGATCGAACGGTTACACGAAGCGCTGGATCCGATCGCGTTCTCGACCGAACCATTGACGCTCCACTTCGAGCGGCCGGTGCGGTACATGCAGACCAACACGTTCACGCTCCCCCTCGATCCGCATGGGCCGCTGCGTGAATTGCACGACCGGATCAGAAAGAGTGGCCTGACGTTCGCGCGTTCACGGCACGCGTTCACACCGCACGTAACGCTGAGCCACTACAAGACGCCCACCGAGGAAGAGGCGCGTGAGCTGCTCGCGATACGAATCAGCGAGCCGTTCGTGGTGGATCACCTGGTGGTGTCGCTGACGCAGGAGCCGGTGAAGCCGAGGGAGCTCTTTGAGTTGGCGCTGGCGAAAGAGATTGACGATTGACGATTGACGATTGACGATTGACGATTGACGATTGACGATTGACGATTGGTCATTTGCGATAAAGGGATACCAGTGCGTTGTCAGGATGATGGAGGTGTGTGGTCGCCTCGGTAGTATGCCGTATGTCCAATCGGCATCTGACCCCGCAACAACTTCAGGATCGCCTGCTCGTATTCGGCATTTCCGTATGCAAGCGACTCCTGGCACTGCCACACAACTTCGTAATCGACCATTTCGCCTCGCAGATCCTGCGATCAAGG
>CAMPKM010000487.1 GCA_946887155.1 uncultured Gemmatimonadota bacterium | reverse complement strand
ATGGTGTGCAGGCCTTTGCGCTCGCGGCGCCGGTGCCGGCGGCCGGCGGCCTGCTCCCGCCGTACACGATCACGACGGTGCTCGCCGACCGCGAGGGGAGCCTCTGGTTAGGCACTCATGCCGCCGGGCTGCATCGCCTCAAGCCGGCGCTGTTCACCGCGTACAGTGCCGAGGAAGGTGTGGCGGATCGCAACGTGTATCCGACGTACGTCGATCGCGAGGGGCGCGTGTGGGTTGGTACGGCGGGCAAGGGCGTGAGCCGGATCGATCCGGCCACCGGTCGCGTCGAATCGTTCAGCGCGCCCCGTGTCATGCCGCGGGTCAACTCGTTCCTGGAAGCCCGTCCGGGTGAGATGTGGATCGGCGGGCGCTTTTTCGTCGACGCGTGTGTGACGGCGACGATGACCTGTCGCTATGCAGGCCCGCCCGGGCGCGAGCTGCGCACGGTGTTCGCGCTTCACGCGGACGCCGCCGGTGGCATCTGGGCGGCGTCGGGCGTGGGACTGTTCCGCTTCGACGGACAGCGCTGGACCTCATTCGACTCGTCAGGCGGTGCGCCGCGCGCCCAGGTCCGCACGTTCGCGAGCACACGCGACGGTGCGGTCTGGATGGGCACGAACGGCGGTGGACTGGTTCGATACCAGAACGAGCGCTTTACCGCGATCACGTCGGCCGACGGTTTGCCGAGTGATCTCGTCAGGTCGCTGCACGAGGACGCGGACGGATGGCTCTGGATCGGAACCGAAGGGCGCGGGCTGGCGCGTCTCGATCCGCGTGCCTGGGGAAGCGCGGGCGGCGACCGCCGCATCGCCCATGTCGGGACGAAGGACGGACTCTTCGATGACGTCATTCACCAGATCCTCGAGGATGAGGCCGGGCGGCTCTGGATGAGCACGAATCGCGGGATCTTCTGGGTATCGCGCGCGGAGCTTGGCGCGTTCGCCAGCGGGCAGCTCGAGCGTGTTCACTCGACCGGGTACACCGAGCGCGATGGCATGCGCAACCGCGAAGCGAACGGCGGCGTCTATCCCGCGGGGGCGAAGGGGAAGGATGGACGACTGTGGTTTCCGACGCAGGATGGCGTGGTCGTCGTCGATCCGGCGCGAGCCGGCGGTGACCGACTGGTGCCACCGGTGGTGGTGGAGCAGGTCGTCGCGAAAGACCAGCATCGATCAGCGCACGGCGAACCGATCACGCTCGGCGTCGATGAACGTGACGTGCAGATCGAGTATACCGCGCTCACGTTCCTCGAACCGCATAACGTGCGGTTCCGCTATCGGCTCGAGCCCTACGATGCGGACTGGGTGGACGCCGGCAATCGCCGGACGGCGTTCTACACGAAAGTCCCGCCCGGCCGCTACACATTCCGCGTCGAGTCGAGCACGGCGGACGGCGGGTGGCATGATCCTGGCGCGGCGCTATCCCTCTACGTGGTGCCGCGGTTCCGGGAAACGCCGCTCTTCCGGTTGACGTTGCTCGTGGCGTTAGGTGCGTTGTTGGCCGCCGGGTTCCGATGGCGAGTGGCGCGCCTGCACCTGCGGGCGGCGGACCTCGAGCGCGTCGTGAACGAGCGGACGGTCGCACTGCGGGCGCGCGAACACCAGCTCGCCGAACAGAACGTGAAGCTGGCGGCACTCGACGAGGCGAAGACGCGATTCTTCGCGAACGTATCGCACGAGCTCCGCACGCCGTTGACGCTCACGATCGGGCCATTGCAGGACGTTCGCGCGCGCGTCGGCGCCGATCCGCAGGTGCGCCGCTGGCTCGACATCGCGATGCGGAACGCGCAACGCCTGCTGCGCCTCGTCAACCAGATCCTCGACGTCGCCAAGCTGGAAGCCGGCGAGATGACGTTGTCCCCGCGTCCGCTCGATCTCGGCGCGATGACGCGCGGCATTACCTCCGCGTTTCTGGTGGTCGCCGAGCAACGCTCCATCACGCTGGAACTCGAGGCTCCAGAAAGTCTTTCGGTCGCACTCGATCCGGATGCGTTCGAAAAGATTCTCACGAATCTCCTGTCGAACGCGATCAAGTTCACGCCTTCGGGAGGATCGATCGGTGTCGGGTTGCGGCAGGATGAGGACACGATCACGCTCGAGGTCCGCGACACCGGGCCCGGTATACCGGCCGACCAACTCGCACACGTGTTCGAGCGCTTCTACCAGGTGGATGAGTCGCGTTCACGCGCGCAGCCGGGCACCGGCATCGGGCTTTCTCTCGTGAAGGAACTCGTCGAGCTCCAGCGCGGCCGCATTGCGGTCGTGAGCAGCGAGGACGGCACCAGGTTCAGCGTCACGCTTCCGCGACTCACGCCGAGCGTGGCGCCGTCAGAGTCCGGACCGTCGAGTCGGCATCCAGCGAGCCAGGCGGCCGTTGAAGCGCTGGAGCCGGCGAACGGCGACGACGAAAACGGCGACGGAGGCGCCGCGAGCGATGACGTGCCAACGCTGCTGGTCGTGGACGACAGCGCCGACCTTCGTGCGTACGTGCGCGATCACTTCGCCCCGACGTTTCGCGTGATCGAGGGAAGCGACGGCGCGGATGGCATCATGCTGGCGCAACGGCACCTGCCGGATCTCGTCATTTCCGACGTCATGATGCCGGGAACCGATGGACGTGCGCTTCTGCGCGCCCTTCGGTCCAGCCCCGAGACGGATTTCGTGCCGGTGATCCTCCTGACCGCGCAGGCCGAAGGGGAACAACGGCTGTCCGGGCTCGAAGGTGGAGCGGATGATTACATCGTCAAGCCATTCGAGATGCGCGAGCTCGAAGCGCGGGTCAGAAACATCATTGAAGCGCGCCGCCGGCTTCGCGCGCGGCTGGCGAGTGATCCGCGTGCCATGGAGACGGCTCCGCCGCCCGTCGATGAGCCGTCGCCGGCTGATCGTTTGTCGCCCGCCGACCGGTCGTTCAGGGAGAAGGTGA
>CAMPKM010000486.1 GCA_946887155.1 uncultured Gemmatimonadota bacterium | reverse complement strand
TGCAGCGCGTGCAGGGCTTCGAGCGAATCGGCGAGTTTGGGTTGCGGGCTCATGGGCTCCGTTTAGGTTTTTCTGTTGCGCCCGTACTAGGTTTTCGCGTCGTGCGATTATTAGGTTATTGAGTTGTATCATGATTAGGTTTTTGTGTCGAGTAAGAATTAGGTTCTTGTGCTGAAGCGATGAAAAGCCTTTGGGCCGCGCTTTCGCGGCGGAGGCCGCTCCGCTGCGCGATTTTTTGGATACACGCAGCTAACTTAAATCCCGTGGCCCCGGCACAATCACACATCAGCCAGTTGCGATTTGGGGAAGCGCGTCCGCCGGAAACACGGGCGTGATCAGGCCGGCGATTGTGTGCGACAGTTTCAACGGGCATTCTCGTCCTCCCGTCTCCAGGAGCATCGGCTGATGACTCTAGAGTTCGCCAGGCTCCGCGCCTGCCTCGCACTCGTCGCTGCACTTCTGCTGTGCAGCGCGTCCACGGTGAACCCCCAGTCGCAAATCGTTCGCACGGAGCGCGTCGCGTGGGTTGTGTTCGTCGACGACCTGCACCTGGACTTCCGGAACACCGGCCGGATCAGAGAACTGATCAGGACGGTTCTGAACGACGTCGTCCGTCAGGGAGACCCTGTTGCCATCCGCACCACCGGAGCATCGCTTGTGCTGACCGATTTCAGCGCCAGTCGCGAGCTGCTCCCGTTTCTGAAGAAGCTCGGAGGCGGCGGCCTGCGCCCAAGAGAGATCCTGACCATGGGGCAACAACCTGGCGCCGGCGACGAACTGCGAAACAGGACGCGCGTGTCACTGTCGGGCGCGACGGCTGCTGCCGCGATCCTGGGGCACGTCGAACCCCGGCGGCGCACGCTCCTGTACATCAGCAACGGTCACCCGCTCGACATGAGCGCGTTCATCGAGGCTCGCGCACTGGCCGGCGTGGCTGCCGCGAATGGCGTCAGGATCTTCACCCTCGACGGTGCCAGTCTGGATGGTTCCACACACCCGGTGACTGTCGGCGATCCGCAGTGGGATGCGCTCGAGGCCGCAGCGCGAGCCTCGCTGCGAATCATCGCGGAGCAGAGTGGGGGATACGCGATCCTCGAGGGGCAGGACGTGCCGGCCGCACTCCAGCACGTCAGTCACATCGTGCGACAGTAGCTGCTCGTCGTCGGGGTCACCGGGTTGGTCACGGGATCCGCGCGTATGTGAGCCGGTCGGACGCGGGATGACGCATTCCCAGCATGGGGAAGAGCCTTCGACGACTCAGCGGACGCTGAGCAGCAACAATTGCGCAGGCCTTGGAAATCAGCGGGGGAGCGTCACCGGGCACGTCGTGGCCACACCTCGGACAAAGCCGAACGGACGGGCCCCCGTGGCCGTGTCGAGACCGCCTCGCGACACGTACTCCGGCACCTTTTCATACCAGTACGTGCGTACTTCCACGAGTCCACTTGAACTTCCCACGTACCTGCACTCCAGCAGGAGAGCGCCTTCCTGATCCAGCGCGAAGGTCGCTCGTTCCAGAGGGCTGCCGGTGGCGAAATCCGCAGGTATGGGCAATACGCTCACGCCGCTCAGTTCCATGCTCACCAGGAGCCCGCGCTTCGCGCGCTTCAGCAATCGGATCCGAATGGGCGCCGTCTTCCGGGCGTCAGCAGGCAGCGGGGCGACGAAGTCGTCGGGCACAGGCTGTTCGTAGTCCACCATCCGGTAGATCCCCAACCTCCAGTCGCGCGGTCCCTTGCGGGACAGCTCGGTTCCCGAGGCTCCGCAGTCGACCTCGCGATAGCCCCACCGGCGCGAATTGATCTCCGGCCGGCACGACATCTCGGTCGTCGTGAAATCCCCCCACGCGGCGCGAAAGGTGCAGAGATAATCCCCACTGGGTTTCGGCGCCGCGTCCACCAAGCACGCGGTCGTGCGTGGCGCCCCGTACGCGCGCGAGTTGCTCAACCTGCCGTGGTCGCGGTCGGAGCACGCGTATAGCCTGTCGCCGCCAGGAACGTTCGCGGATACCCACGTCATGTAGGTCGCCCCATCCACGAACGGATTGTTCGACAGAGCTTTCAGAACGTCCGACGGCGGATTCACGCTGCTGAGCGTCTGAACGTAACAGCTGCACCACCCATCGGCGGCATTGTCCGGCGCCTGTCGCGAGCAGTTCTCAAAGATCTGCATGTAGGACCGGCCTGCCGGCGTGTCTGGTCCAGGCATCCTCGCCGTGAATTGAAGCCGTGCGTGCGCCTGACGGCCGAAGGCGATCATCTGGCGAGCGAGGCGGGCCGCAGCGCTGGACGTGCAGGCGTTGCGGCCCACGAAAAGCGTGACATCGTGTGCGGCGTCCACCGACGGAAGCACGCCGACCTCAGAGGTGGCGCGTCCTGCGGAGTTGCACCGCACCTGGGCCTCGGCTTTGGACGTGACCGAGGGGTCGTATGTGCAGGCGGAGTTCTCGCGTAGTTGCAGCAGAAGATACCAGCCCATTTGTAACAGCTCGGCCGGCGTTCCCCGGCCGGCCTGAACTCGCTCAACCGTGTCGCGCATGTTGGCCACGATATAGGGCAGCACCTGATAGCGGGCCTCGGCCAGCCCCAGATTGGGACACTGCTCAGCGAGCTCGCCGAAAGCCTGAGCGTAGTAGCGGACGTTATCGAGTCCGCCGGCGGGCGCCAGACCGAACCGCCCATTGTAGATATTGACCAGCATGTCTCCGCGCCGGTAACCCGCCTCCCGCAACGTAGCCGGATCATTTGACCGCGCCGGCGGGCCCATCTCGGACTCCTTGATCCGGATAACCTGTGATGATTCTGGACGTGGAGGATCGGCTGACTGGGCTTGCTGGGCCTGTGTCGATGAGACTGCTGCCGCCCCCGCCCCCATGAGCAGACTCGCGAGCAAGCCCGCCATCAGGTGTCGTTGCATGTCGTCCCTCTT
>CAMPKM010000485.1 GCA_946887155.1 uncultured Gemmatimonadota bacterium | reverse complement strand
TATCAGCCGCGCTCCCTCGATGCGGGCGATCTCCCACTCGTAAGGCTCCCGCACATCGAGAATTTCAACGGATTCACCCGACGCCAGCCTAGTGGCAAGTACGGCCGGTTCGATCTCCGGTACCGCGCCGAACACGGCGTCGAGATCGGGGGACGCGCAGAGTTCGACCGCGTCGGTGAGATCGCGGATCGTGCGCGTACCACAGGCCGGACAGGCGGGGTCCCGCCTCACGCGGACCGTTCGCTGGCGCCAGTGCAGGGCATCGATCAGCAGCAGCCGCCCGACCAGCGTCGTGCCCGCGCCGGTGATGAGCTTGATCGCCTCGGTTGCCTGAATCGTCCCGACCAGGCCGGGGAGCACACCCAACACGCCGCCTTCCGCGCACGACGGCACCAGATCCGGCGGTGGAGGCTCCCGGTAGAGGCACCGGTAACACGGACCCTCGGCAGTCGCGAACACCGACGCCTGTCCATCGAACCGGAAGATGCTGCCGTACACGTTAGGCACGCCCTGCAGCACGCAGAGGTCGTTCACCAGGTACCGGGTAGCGAAGTTGTCGGTGCCGTCGATGATGACGTCGAACCCGTCCGCGATTTCTCGCGCATTGTCGGCGGTCAGCCGTACCGGGAATCCCTCCACGTGCACGTGCGGGTTGAGGTCGCGCAACCGGTCGCGCGCCGAGTCCAGCTTGCCCCGACCGACGTCGCGCGTGCCATGCAGAATTTGCCGCTGCAGGTTCGAGACGTCGACGGCATCAAAATCCACGAGGCCGACCGTGCCGACGCCGGCAGCCGCCAGGTACAGCGCCGCCGGCGAACCCAGGCCTCCGGCGCCGATCAGCAACATCCGCGATCGGCGGAGCGCGCGCTGTCCATCCACGCCCACCTCGGGAAGCAACAGGTGCCTGCTGTAGCGGACGTACTCGTCAGGCGCGAGATCGCCCGAGGTTCGTTCGGGAAGGGTCACGGCGGCCATGTTCAGCCTCCGGCGACGGCGGGAACGACCGACAGTTCATCGCTCGGCTTCACTTCGGCGTCGAAGCCGCCGATGAACCTGATGTCCTCGTCGTTCAGGTAGATGGTCACGAACAGGTACGGCGCTCCAGATTCATCGCGCAGACGAGGGGACAGGGAGGGGAAGCGGCGTACGACGTCGTCGATGGCTTCTCCCACCGTTGTGCCGGTGGCGTTGATGTTGTGCTGACCGCCGGTCAACGGGGTCAATACGGAGGGAAGGCTGAGAACAGGCATCGTTGGTGGACGTGAGACGTGAGTGGAACAGGATCAGGAGTCGATCAGGGCGGCTACTTCCGACAGTCGTGGGGCAATTGGTTCCGGTACAGGAATCGCGCCGGCGACGGCATCGATCGTCTTCAGGCCGTTGCCCGTTATGCAGAGCACGACCTCGTCGTCCGCCGAGAGCTTGCCGGTTCGCGCGAGAGACTTCGCGGCGGCGACCGTGACACCCGCCGCCGTTTCGCCGAAGATGCCCGTCGTTTCGGCGAGCAACCGGATGCCTTCGACGATGTCCGCGTCGCTTACGGCAGCCGCCCAGCCGCCTGACGAGCGCATCACACGAGCGGCTGAGCGACCGTCGGCCGGGTTTCCGATCGCCAGCGACTTCGCGATCGTGTTCGGCTTTTCGGGAATGAGGGTGTCGTCGCCGCGCTCAAACAGCCGCACGATGGGGGCGCATCCCGACGCTTGCGCGCCGAACAGTTTCGGTGTGACGCCCTGGACGAGTCGGGCATCGAGGAATTCGGCGAATCCTTTCGACAGTTTCGTCACGAGCGAGCCACCCGCCATCGGCGCGATTACCGCGTCAGGCAGGCGCCACCCGAGTTGTTCGGCGATTTCGAACGCGGCGGTTTTGGATCCCTCGCCGTAATACGCGCGCAGGTTCACGTTGACGATGCCCCAGCCGAACCGGTCGGCGACCTGGGCACAGAGCCGGTTGACGTCGTCGTAGGTGCCGCGCACGCGAACGAGCCGCGGATTGAAGATCGCCGAAGCGGCGACCTTGGCCGGCTCGAGGTCGTGAGGGATGAAGATCCACGCCTGCAGGCCCTCGCGGGCGGCCGCGGCGGCCACCGCGTTGGCCAGGTTGCCGGTCGACGCGCATCCGACCACGCCGAGGCCGAAGGCGTGGGCGGCGTTGAGCGCACTGGCCACGACACGATCCTTGAATGACAGCGACGGGAACGAGCCACCGTCGTGCTTGACGAGGCAACGAGCGACGCCTAACGCTGACGCCAGCCGGGGCGACTCGACCAGGGGTGTCCAGCCCGCGTGCAGGCAGCGCACCGGACGGCCGGTGAACGGGAGCCACTCCCGGTATCGCCACAGGCTACGAGGCCGGGCGGCGATCTCGTTCCGGTCCGGCAGCGGACGGTGGGGATCGTAGACGGGTTCCAGCGGCCCGAGGCAATGCGGGCAGACGTGGGAGGGCGCCGCGTCGTGCGGACGGTCGCATAACGAGCACTCGAGCGGCAGCGCGGCGAGCGCATGGCCCGGCCGGGCGAGGGTAGCGCTCATGCCGCGATCCTCGCCCGTAGTCGGTGCAGCGCCTGCCGGGCGGCTGACAGTGTGTCACCAACGAGCGCCGATGCGGTCGCGGCGCCGCCTGCCCCTGCACCACTCCAGGTAAGGGCACCCGCCAGTGAAGCCTTCACCTCGACGACATTCACCACACCGCGAGCGGACGCGAGCGAGTCGGTGCCACTGAGTCGCTCCGGCGCGACCGTCGCGCGAACGCGGTCGCCATCTCGCCACGCCGTCGCCACCAGCCGCCATCCACCTTCTCGCGCGAGCGGAACGATGCCGTCGATGCCCGTGACTGCCACATCGCTCGCGAGGACTGGCGTTCGCCACGCCACGGTGCACAGGATCGCAATCTTTGCCGCCGCATCACTGCCATCGAGGTCAGCCGACGGA
>CAMPKM010000484.1 GCA_946887155.1 uncultured Gemmatimonadota bacterium | reverse complement strand
TGAACGGTTCCAAGGTCTTCATCACGCACGCCGGCGTCGGGGAAATCTTCGTCGTGACCGCGGTGACGGATCCGGCGAAGGGAACGCATGGCATCTCGTCGTTCATCCTCACGAAGCATAACGAGGAGCGGGAGAAAGCGGCTCCATACGGAGTCGGCCACGATGACTCGCTGCCCGCCATGCCCGGCTTCACCACCGGTCGCAAGGAAGACAAGCTGGGGTGGCGAGCGTCGGATACGCGCGAGTTGATCCTGACCGACGTCGAGGTCCCCGCCGACCAGCGCCTGGGAGAGGAAGGAGAAGGGTTCGTCAACTTCATGAAGACGCTCGACGCGGGACGGATCGGCATCGGGGCGCTTTCACTCGGCATTGCGGAAGGGGCGTTCGAACAGGCACTCCAGTACTCCACCGTCCGCCGGCAGTTTGGCCAGCCGATCGCGGAGTTCCAGGGGCTGCAGTTCCAGTTGAGCGACATGGCTACCGAGATCGAGGCCGGAAAACACCTCGTCTATCACGCCGCCTGGCTGGCGCAACGTGGCGAGCCGTATGGAAAGGCGGCCGCCATGGCCAAGCTCTATTGCTCCGAACTGGCGATGCGCACGACGATCAAGGCCATTCAGGTCCACGGCGGTTACGGGTACACCAAGGAGTATCCGGTCGAGCGGATGATGCGTGACGCCAAGATCTGCGAGATCGGCGAAGGCACGAGCGAGATCCAGCGGCTGGTCATCGCGCGTCACTTGCTGAGAGAGGTGGCCGGTTGAGCGGATTCGTCATCAACCGGAAGATTCGTCTCAGGGTTGGTTTCCTCTTTGGTATCGCATACCTGGTGCTGGCGCGACCAACGGCCGGCTCGCTCTTGTTAGGCCTTCCGATTGCCTTCGCCGGACTCCTGATCCGGGCCTGGGCGGCGGGTCATATCGTGAAGAACGAACAACTCACGACCACGGGGCCCTACGCGCATACCAGGAACCCGCTGTACTTCGGCAGTTTCGTGCTGGCGGCCGGGTTTGCGCTAGCGGCGCACTGGGCACTGCTGCTGGTCGTCATCGCGCTGTTCGCGTTCATCTACGGACCAACGATCGAACTGGAGCGGGCGGATATCCGGAACCGGTTCCCGGCAGCGTACGCCGAGTTCGAGGCGAACGTCCCGGCCTTTGTGCCCCGGTTGACGCCATGGCGCAGGCAAACCGCGGCGGAATCGTTTAGTTTCAGCCGGTACATGCGTCAGAGAGAGTGGCAGGCTGGGCTCGCGTTTGTGCTGGTGAGTGCCTGGCTCGTCGCTCGAGCGCAGTTCGGGTTTTAGGAATTTCCGGAGCCGTTACAGGGCTCCGTTGTTGTGAGCGGGGATGCATCCGCGCGACTCGCGGATGGCGTCCCGGGAAACGCCCAGGTCGCGGCGGCGCGTGTCGCCACCGGCCGACCGGGTACGCACCGTTCTGGACCGGACAGGAGACTGACGAGAGATCGCATGCCGCTTCGATTGCTGCCGGCTGTTTCAGCGTGGGTCAATCACATCATGTTCGCACTGGCGACCATGATGTGGGGCCGGCCGGAGTTGGCGTGGACGATCCCGGTACAGGCGCGGCGCGCCACTGACAGACGGCTCAGCGGGACCTTCGATCCATGGTCCGGCATCGCTGCGCCACTTCCCTCACGGCCCAGTCGCCGGTGCATTCACGAGTCGCGTGATGCCGATCCGGCGACGGCTTCCGATGAAACGCGAAATCCTTATCAGCGCCGTAAATCGAGAAACACGAGTCGCCATTCTCGAAGACGATCAGCTGGTTGAGCTGCTCGTCGACCGGCCAGACGTCAAGCGACTGGTCGGTGACATTTTCGTCGGACGGGTAGACGCCGTCCTCCCCGGTATCCAGGCCGCCTTCGTCGACATCGGCACGGAGAAGAGCGCGTTCCTGCACGCGTCGGACCTCGTCTACGACGAAGCCGTTGGCGACGACGATGACGATGAAGACGACGACGAGGAAAGCGACGCCGCGGACGACGAGGACGGAAAGAACGGCGGGAATCGCGGCCGCGGGGACCGCCGCCGGGCCAGGCGCAAGGCGGACGCGCCGGCGATCCAGGACGTCCTCAAGAAGGGTCAGGACATCATCGTCCAGGTGACGAAGGAAGCCATCAGCACGAAGGGGCCCAGGGTGACCGCCCAGGTCTCGCTCGCCGGCCGCTTCCTGGTCTACATGCCACACGCCTCACGCGTCGGCGTGAGCCGCAAGATCGGGGAACGGGCTGAACGGCAACGGCTTCGGGAGCTGGTCGAGGGTGTGCTGCCCGAGAAGTCCGGCGGCGTCATCGTGCGGACCGTCGGCGAAGACGTGACCCGCGAGACGTTCGAGCGCGAACTGCAGACGCTCATTTCACAGTGGAAGCGCATCAAGCGGAAGACGACCTTCGTGCGCGCGCCCTCGCTGCTGCACCGCGAGACGAGCCTGACGAGGGGCATCGTGCGGGACATCTTCAGCTCCAGGGTCGAGAATGTACAAGTCGACTCGAAGCAGGTGTACAACGAGGTGACCGAGTACCTGCAGGGCGTCGCGCCGGAGCTCGTCGAGCGCGTGAAGCTCTACGAGGGCAATGCATCGCTCTTCGACAAGGCGAAGATCGAGACAGAAATCCGCGACCTGTTCAAGCGGCGTTGCGATCTGCCATCAGGCGGCTACCTGATCGTCGAGCCGACGGAGGCGCTGGTATCGATCGACGTGAACTCCGGCCGCTTCACCGGCAAGAAGGATCCGGAAAAGACGATCCTCAAGATCAACCTGGAAGCCGCACGTGAGGTCGCGCGGCAGCTCCGGCTCCGGGACATGGGCGGGATCATCGTCTGCGATTTCATCGACATGGAGTCGAAGGGAAACCGCGACCGTGTCCTGCAGGAGCTGCGCAGTCATCTGGGACGCGACCGCGCCCGCACCCGCGCGTTTG
>CAMPKM010000483.1 GCA_946887155.1 uncultured Gemmatimonadota bacterium | reverse complement strand
TGAGTTTGATCCGTATAAGGACTAGAGGCACAAGGCATGGGGCATGGGGCATGGTGTACGGGTTTGGGGGGCTACCTGATTCGGGCGCGTAGGGCTTCAACCCAGTCGTCGGCTTCCTTCCAGCGGGCGTCGGCGTGTTCGCGGGCTGCCGGTGCTTCGGTCCCGGCGGCGGGATAGGAGCCCAGGAACTTCACGGCACCCTGCTTGGCGCGGAGGTCGCGCAGGGCGTCGGCGACGAGTTCGTCGCTGATGTGCCCCTCGGCGTAGAGGATGAAGCAATAGTCACCGAGTCCGCCGCGCTTGGTCGGCCGCGAGGACACGTGTGAGAGATTGATGCGGCGCGCGGCGAACTCCTGGAGAATGGAGATCAGGCTGCCCGGTTCGTCGGCCCGCTGGTAGACGACGATCGCGGTGCGGTCATGTCCTGAAGGCGGAGGGATTTCCTCGCGTTCAACCAGCACGAAGCGCGTCTGGTTAGGCTGGTGATCGGCGATGTCGTCGGCCAGAACGGCAAGCTGGAACGATTCGGTAACGGCGGCCGGCGCGATGGCGGCGCAGGACTTGTCGCCAGCGGCAACCATTTCGGCAACGGTGCGCGCTGCATCGGCCGTGCTGCTCGCCCCCTGCACTCCCGCGTCGGGCAATTCGCGACGAAGCCAGGCATGACACTGGGCCGTTGCCACGGGGATCGAAATCACGGTGCGGATGTCGGCCAACCTCGCACCGGGAGCGGCGACGAGCGCGTGGTGAATGTCGAGCACCACCTCCCTCGTTATGTACAATTCGTAATCGAAGGCGAGCGCGTCCTGCGTGAAATTCACGGTGCCTTCGATCGAATTTTCGATCGGGACCAGTCCAGCACTGATGTCACCGGCCTGCACCGCATCGAGTACGTCAGGCACGGTGCGATATGGAACGCGCTCATGACCCGCGAGGTCGTCGAGACTGCGGAGTGCCTGTTCGGTGAATGTTCCGGCAGGGCCGAGAAACCCGATGGGACCGTGGGACATGTTATGGGAGAAACGATAGGGGAGCCCGCTGAACCACGTGTCAATGGAGTACAATGCGCGAGTCCGGCGCGAATCCTGAAAACCATAAAGCCATGCGAATCAACATGCTTTCGGGCCTCATCGCCCTTCCACTAATACTCGCCTGCGCAGCCTTCGAAAACGTCAACACCGGACCAGCTGTCACGGTCAGTGCCGTCACCGCGCCGCTCGATCTGGCCCTGGGTGACACCGTTCGCATCACGATCACGGTTCGAAATGTCGGTGACCGAGAGGTCGGCATAGGAACGACCGGCTGCAACACGGAGTTCCTGATCAGCGACCTCGATGGGAACGCGTTCGTTCCCGCCGAGCTCGTGGTCTGCAGCCTCGAGTTGCGCGCGCCGACGAAGCTTGCACCGGGAGCGACACACGAGATCCGCGTCTTTACGACCGGCCGCGTGATTCCCCAGGGAACACAGGAAGCGCCCAGGCTTTTGCCGGCGGGCACCTACCGGCTCCGTCCAGTCGTCGCGGTTCTCACTGGCGACGAACAGTCGGTGCTGGTGAGCGCGGATCCGGTGCTGGTCACATTCAGGTGAGGTCGTGAGCGCGTGAGGTCGTGAGATCGTGAGGGCGTGAAGGCGACGGGGTGGATTCGCGTTGATTCGCTGAATCCGCGGCAACTCGGTCCTCAGTCAGTTGACCCCCGCGCCAATCCGCCCGCAGATCCGCTCACCCTGACATAAGCGACACATTTTACCTTTCCGGTCCCACTATCCGGATCGGATACAATGGACTTGCAACTCGCTGGTCGCGTAGCGCTCGTCACGGGCGCTTCATCGGGACTCGGGCTCGCCATCGCGCGTGAGCTGAGCCAGGAAGGGGCCAGCGTGGCGATGGTGGCTCGGCGCGAGGACCTGCTGAAAAAAGAGGCCGCCGATATCTCGGCCGCGACAAAGCGGCGCGCCCTCCCAGTCCCGGGCGATGTGTCGGTCGCTGGTGAGGCAGATCGAATCGTCGCGGCGGCGGCGGAGGTCCTTGGGCCGGTGGACATCCTGGTCGCAAACGCCGGTGGCCCACCATCGACCCTCTTCGAGTCCACTACCGACGAGCAGTACCTCGCCGCGCTGAACCTCAATCTCATGGCGTCGGTTCGACTGACGCACGCCTGCGTGCCGGGCATGCGGCAGCGGAAATGGGGACGGGTGATTTTTCTTTCGTCGATGGCCGCCAAGATGCCGATCGGCGGATTGCTCCTGTCGAACACGGCTCGTTCCGGCCTGCTCGGCTTCGCCAAGACGCTGGCGAACGAAGTCGCCAAGGATGGCGTGACGGTCAACTCGGTGCTACCCGGCCACTTCGATACGCAACGAGCCGTGGACCTGGCCCGCATGCGCGCCGAGCGTGAGGGAAAGGCGATGGACGAGATCCTGAAGTCGCGAACGAGCGGCATTCCCATCGGCCGGGCTGGCCATCCGGCCGAATTCGCCGCGGTGGTGACGTTTTTGGCGAGCGCCCGCGCCAGTTTCGTGACGGGAACCGCGATCCAGGTGGATGGGGGGATGATTCCCACGCTGGTGTAATCAGGACGACAAAGCGCGGATGACAGAAGCACTTCTCGGGAGGCTCGCACACGACGAGTTTTCTGCGCGATCTCATCTGCCATCCGCCTTCTGCCGTCCGCCATTCCTAGATGAAGTCCCTCGTCAAACATCACGCCGGTCCCGGCTTCACGTTGACCGACGTTCCCGTTCCCGCGATCCTCGACAACGAAGTCCTCATTCGCGTGCGGCGAGCCGGGGTGTGCGGCACGGACGTGCACATCTACGAATGGGATGACTGGGCCCAGGGGCGCTGCAAGCCGCCTTATGTTGTCGGGCATGAGTTCGCCGGGGATGTCGTCGAGGTCGGAAAGCTGGTGACGGACGTGAAGGTCGGCGATCGCGTGACCGCTGAAGGGCACATC
>CAMPKM010000482.1 GCA_946887155.1 uncultured Gemmatimonadota bacterium | reverse complement strand
CCATTGATGCGGCCGACCGGCGCGGCGAGGTTCTGTGCCTGCAGGGCCGCCACGACCTGGCCGATGCCGATGCCGGCCTGTTGCAGGGCTTCGGGCCGCAGCTCCACGGTCAGCTCGCGCTGGATGCCGCCATTGAGCCGCACGTCGGCCACGCCGGCAATCGCGCGGATCTCGCGCGTGACTTCGGGATCGAGCACCCGCGTCAGCTCGGCGCCATCGAGGACATTCGACGCGGCCACGATCGAGAGAATGGGCTGGTCGGTCTCGCTGAACTTGCCAAGGATGGGTTCCTCGATCTCGATGGGCAGGTCGCCCCGGATCTCGCCGATCTTGTCGCGTACTTCCTGCATGGCCTCCTGCAGGTCCTTGCTGAACGCGAACTCGGTGATGATGAACGAGTAGCCGTCCAGCGATTGCGAGCGCACCGTGCGGACGCCGGAAATGCCGGAGATGGCCTCCTCGATCGGGTCGGTGACTTCACGCTCGACGACGTCCGGCGATGAGCCGGGATAGATCGTCGAGACGGTCACGACCGGCGCGACGACGTCCGGGAACTCGTCGGTGTCGAGCTGGAACAGCGAGAACAGGCCGAACACCACCAGCGCCAGCATCACCGTGACAGTGACGATGGGCCGCTTGATGGCGAAATCGGAGATCATCATGGTCGTGTCCTCACTTCGCCGGTGGCTGGTCCGAGGGAACGCTCACGCGAACGGCGGTACCCGGGGTGATGCCCTGGGCCGCACCGGTGAGCAGCGTGTCACCGGCGACGACGCCCGAGACGATTTCATAGCGTTCCACCTCTTCGTCGCGAACGCCAAGCGTCACTTCGACGCGTTCGGCGACACCGCCCTTCAACCGGAGCACGGTCGGCTTGAGTCCCCGCATGTCCACCGCGGCATACGGCGCCGTGAGGCCCGACCGCTGCTCTGTCGCGATGCGGCCGTTGGCGAAGAGTCCAGCCACCAGGTTGCTCGAGGCGTTAGGTACCGCCACGACGATCCGGACCTGTCCGGTCCCCGGGTCCACGGTGGGGCTGATCCGTGAGACGCGCCCCGTGAACCGCTTGTCCGGGTAACCACTCACGGTGAACGAGACCGGCGCGCCAACCTTGACCTGCGACAATTGCGCGGCCGGCACCGACGCCTCGAACCGCATGCTCGACGGATCGACGACCGAAAACAGCGCCGTACCCGGCGACACGACATCACCCTCGGAGACGGACCGCATGCTCACGACCCCGGCGAACGGCGCCCTGATCTGCGCGTCGTCGAGTTGCTTCTGCGCCATCGTCAGGCGGGCCTGCGCGTCGGCGAGCTGCGACTCAGCGGCGGTGTTCGTCAACCTGGCCTGCTCGAGGTCGCGCTCGGCGATCGCCCCGGCCTGGGCCAGCCGCTCGCTCCGTTCGAGATCGCGCTTCGCGCGCTCGGCCGACGTTTGCGCCGTCGTCATCCCGGACCGGGCCGAGAGGAACGCATCGCGAAGCGTGCGATCGTCGATCTGCGCCAGGCTCTGCCCGGCGGCGACGCGCGTGCCCTGGTCCACGTTCACCTTCAGCACTGCCCCGGGCACCTGCGCGCGGACCGTGGCATCGCGCTCCGGTCCTAACGCGCCGGAGATGGCCGGTCCGCTCGCCAGATCGCCCTCGGTGACCACCGTGATGTTCTCGGCGCCGATGGCGACGGCCGGCGGTGTGGTCGGTGTCGCGCTCTCCGCTTCCTGACCCTTGCACGCCGCGAGGGTAAGGGCCGCCGCGGTCAATAAGCCCAACAAGCGGTAACTGTGTTTGACTTTCATTAGAAGTATTTCCGAAAGAGACCAGAGTAATCAGTGCGTTTCAGTTGTCGCTCACGTTCTCACGTTCTCACGTTCTCACGCCTATCGCGGCGGTACGACCGCTGCCGCCGCCGACGTCCTCACCAATCCGCCTCCCGCCGCCGCGGTCCCCGACTGTGGCGCGATCTGGCGAGGCGCCGGCGCCGCTGACGGCCCGCTGATCGACAACGGGATCGTGATGACACCGACGCCTAACGGGAGGTCGCGCAGCAGCGACACCCGCATCCGAGCCACCTGGAGGTTGCGCACCGCCAGCGCGGCGTTGGCACTCGCCTGCTGCAGCAGCAGCCGCGAGTCGTTCAGCTCGACCTGCGTCGACAGGCCTTCGCGGTACCGGACCTCGGCGATGCTGTAGGCTCGCGATGCCTGCTCCGATGTCCCCTGGCTTGCGGCCAGCGCCGCCTGCGCCTGGTTGAGCAGCGCCAGGGCCTGCTGCGCGTCGAGCGACGCCGCCTCGCGAATCTGTTCGTACCGCGCCTCGGCCTCACGAACCGCCGCTTCGGCGACCATCGCCTGCCCGCGCGTGCGACCACCGGTGAACAGCGGCACGGTGGCGGTCAGGCTCACCGTCCAATTGGTGAGGAAGTTGCCAAGGTTGGGCAGGCCCGACGATGGGAACGCCACGCGTCCGTATTGCGTCGACAACGAAACGGTTGGGATCCACGAGGAGCGCGCGATACGAAGCTGTTCCTGCTCGGCGCGCAACGCCTGCGCGAGCTGGCGCACCGGCGCGCGGCCGACGGAAATCGTGTCGTCCTGCGTGGTACCCGCTGCAGCCGCCGGCCGGGACACCTGCAACAGGTCGGCTTCGTTCGCGAGTCCGGTCGTCAGCGTGAGGCGGTCGGGACCCGGAATGTTCAGCATTTGTTTCAGGCGTGCGTGCGCGAGATCGCGATCGGTGCGACGTTGCAGCAGCGCCGGCATCTGGTTGTCGCGCGTCACCTGCGCCCGCAACAAGTCGAACTCCGACTGGTTACCCACCTCCCTGGCGAGGCGCGTCTGGCCGAGCACGTTTTCGGTCTGGGCGAGCGACGATTCCGCGATCGCCACGGGGCCCCCCCCGGAAACTGGCCGGCGCCCGCGCCAAAAAGGCACCGGCCCCAGGCGCCCCCCGCGCGGGGGTGTGAACAC
>CAMPKM010000481.1 GCA_946887155.1 uncultured Gemmatimonadota bacterium | reverse complement strand
CAGCAGGCGTACGACGGCGACGACTTCGTCGCGCGTACCGGGCAACACGACCAGAGTCGGTTGCTTCCGGTAGCCGGGGAGTCCGTCCGCCGTATAAACGAAAGTCTCGGCGGGTCTGGCGAGGACGTGGCGGGCTCCGACGATGGCGGACAGTTCAGTCGCGAGATTGGAGCTCACGTTTTGAATTTAGGGCAGGGAGCACGGGGCATGGGGACATGCGCAGGGAAAAACAAAGCCCCGACGGTTTCGTCGAGGCCTTCTGCTGCGGTCCTATTCCCGATTCCCGATTCCCTATTCCCTGGTCCTCAGGCCACGTTCCAGAACCCGGCCAGCGCGCGTCCATCCGGGGATTCCCGCAGCTTCTCGAACGCGCGCTCGCGGATCTGTCGGATGCGTTCGCGGGTCACGCCGAGGAGCGCGCCGATGCGCTCGAGCGTCATGGCTTCGGATCCTTCCTCGAGCCCATAGTAGAGATAGAGGATCCGGCGTTCGCGCGGCGTCAGGTAACGGCGGAAGACGCGATCGATGAACTCGCGCATCAGGTTGAAGTCCGTGCGATCCTCGATGTCGGCGCCTTCGATGCCGGAGAACCGTTCGCCTAACGTGGAGGCATCGCGGTCGGAGCGGTCGACCGGGGCGTCGAGTGAAACCTCGGTCGACGACATCTGCCGCGCGGCGCGAACCTGTTCCACCGGTTCCTCGAGCAGGCGGCTGATTTCCTGGTCTGTCGGGTCGCGCTTCAGCACCTGGGCCAGGATCGTCTCGGCGCGCGAGAGCCGGATGAGCTGCGAATTCTGGTTGAGCGGGATGCGAACTGAACGCGTTTGCTCGGCCAGCGCCTTGAGGACTGCCTGACGAACCCACCAGACGGCGTAGGAGATGAACTTCACGCCCTGGTCGGGATCGAACTTGCGAACGGCCTTCAGCAGTCCTTCGTTGCCGATCGCGACGAGCTCACTGAGATCGAGCCCGTGTCCCTGGTACTTCTTCACGTACGAGATCACGAATCGCAGGTTTGCCGTAACGAGTCGCTCGGCGGCGGCTTCGTCGCCCTTCTGCGCCAGCCGGGCAAGACGCCGCTCTTCGGCTGGATCGGTGATCAGTGGGAGTTTCTGGATGTCGTGCAGGTACTGGTCGAATGCTGTTGACGGCGAGGAACGCAGGAAGCCCTTGGTCCGGCTCTCAGTCACCTGCTGCATACACGCACCTGGCCCTGTTAAGAGTTGGCGTCCTAACGTGACACGCTTGCCGAACGCTTCGATTTTCCAGCGGAACGGGCGCGCACGATACGTGACCGTTTTCGGAGCGTCAACAGCCAGTTTTTGTGCCGAAGCAGTGCGTCAGGGACGTATTCGGAGGGCGAAAAGCGGCATATCGTGATGTTTCAACAACTTGTGAGACACATCACCAAAATGTGATCAGTGCCAAGTCAGGTCGGTGTTTCGGTTTCTTGTCGGGCTCGGCTTCGGGAAAATCGCCTGAACATCCATCTCGCGACGCCGCTGGCCACGATCACCATCACTCCCACCGCCCAGAGGGGGACGTTCAGGAGCCACGCCGCGAGGGCGCCCAGGGCGATCAGCCCGGCAAGGGCGAGAATGAGCACGCCGGTCGCGGACATCAGGAGGCCCTCGGCGGTGTCGCCAGTACCTCGCGCACGAGCGTCTCGCCGAGCGAGGTTGACCATCCCCGGCTGTCGTCACCGGCGGGTGTGCCGATCGCTGACAGCAGGGCAAAGGAAAGGCTGCCGGCGCGGGATTTCTTGTCGATGCGCATCACGTCGATCAGGCGATCGTGGTCGAGGCCCGGCGGAACGCTGGTCGGCAGGCCCGCGCCGCCTAACGCCGATCGCAGCGCATGGGCGGTACCCGCGGCGGTGATGCCGGCGGCTTCACCCAATTCGGCCTCGAGGACCAGCCCGATGGCAACGGCCTCGCCGTGCAGCAACGCGTAGTTCGACTCGCGTTCGATCGCGTGGGCGATCGTGTGGCCCGCATTGAGCACCTGGCGCCGTCCGCGCTCCAGCGGATCGGCGTTCACCACGTCCGCCTTCACGGCGATCGACCGGGCAATGATCTCGAGCGTCGGGAGTCCGTACCAGTCGAACGTGTCCGTTTCCCCGCCCGGCGCGTGGTGCGTGGACCGGTGCACCGACGCGCCCCACGCCGCAGCCAGCCGGAAGTAATCGGCGTCGGCGATGGCCCCGTGCTTGATCACTTCGGCCATGCCGGCGCGAACGTGCGCCGCGGGCAGCGTCGACAGGGTTCCCGGATCGACGATCACCGCCGCCGGCTGGTGGAATGCGCCGACCAGGTTCTTGCCGTGCGGCGTGTCGACGCCCGTCTTTCCGCCGATGGATGCATCGACCATCGCCAACAGGCTGGTTGGCACCTGGATGACCGGTACGCCCCGCAGGAAGGTCGCCGCCACGAAGCCCGCCAGGTCGCCCACCACGCCGCCGCCTAACGCGATGACCGTCGTGTCGCGCCCGGCGCCTTCCGACAGCAACCAGTCCGTCAGCACCGACCACTGTTCGCGCGTCTTCGACGATTCGCCGGCGGCGATGGACGTCGAGTTCACGACCGCCCCGGGGATCGCGTTCCTGATCGCCGACTCGGCAGCCGTCATCCAGTGGCGCGCGACATTGCGGTCGGAGATAATCGCGTACCGATGCGCGCGTGCTGTGCGCTGGCAGATCGCACCGAGCGTGCTGAGCGCGCCGCCACCGATCACGACGTGGTAGCCGAGTACGTCGATGGTGCGGGTCGACTGGTCCATGCCGGCCGGCGGTCCTACCACGACACTTCACCCGCGCCGGCACGCCGGTTCGCGACGCGCGCCAGCATGAAGAGCAGGTCCGAAACGCGGTTGAGAAAGATCACGACGACCGGCGGCAGTTCCTCGGTTCGCGCCAGTGACACGACTCGGCGTTCGGCGCGCCGGCAGACCGTGCGAGCCACGTGCAGCGA
>CAMPKM010000480.1 GCA_946887155.1 uncultured Gemmatimonadota bacterium | reverse complement strand
CGTCCACTCCGTCTTCGTGAGCGGAGCCACATCGACCGGCTCGAGGGCCATGCCGCACTTCGGGCACGCGCCCGGCCCTTTTTGGCGCACCTCCGGATCCATGGGGCACGTGTATTCGCGGTCCAGGTCTGCCCCGGCGGCGGGTGCGCTCTTTTTCTGGAGGAAACTCTCCGGGTTCGATCGGAACCTCTCGAGGCAGCTCCGGCCGCAGAAGTAGTAGGTCTGACCTCTGTGTTCGACGTGCCCGACCGCATCGGCCGGCGAGATGGTCATGCCGCAGACGGGATCCACGACCGTAGCGGGTGCGGTAACCTGATGAGCGTGAACATGGTGTGTCATCTATCGTCTCCATCTGGTCAACGCACACTGTGCAGCACCATTACACCGGCGGCGCCGCACGTAACGCAGCCTGGTCGGGCTGCTTCCACCTGGTCCCCGTGCGATACGCCGGTCGACTGAACGATGCGGCGAGGATCACGTATGGCGTCAGCTGAAACCGAAGGCCCGCTCACGGCGCTGCTCGAGAACCACCGAGCGTTCCTGAGCTACCTCCAGCGTCGGGTCGGTGATCGAGCCCTGGCGGAAGACATCCTGCAGGATGCCTTTGCAAAAGTGATATCACGTCCGGAGCAGGCGCCCAGCGGCGAAGAGATTGTCCCCTGGTTTTATCGCACCCTTCGCAATGCCGCGATCGATCAGTTCAGGCGCCGTGGAGCCGCTGACCGGGCGTATGAGGCGTTCGCGCGTGAGCTCGAAACGCACGACACCCCGACGGAGCAGATGACCGCTGAGATCTGCGCCTGCGTCTCCCGACTGGCCAAAACCCTCAAGCCGGAGTACGCAGAGGCGCTGCAGGCCATTGAAGTTGGCGGCACGCCTGTGAAGACGTTCGCCGAGCAGAAGGGATTGTCGGCCAGTAACGCTGGGGTGCGCGTGTTCCGCGCGCGCGAGGCATTGAAACGGCGCGTTTCGGAATCGTGTGGCACATGCGCAGAGCATGGATGCCTCGATTGCACCTGCCGGGCGGGTTAGCTTATGACGACACCTCAAAGATTGGGGACATGGCGCCGATACCGGCCGCCAGACCGAGCGTCACCGCACGCATCCACGTCGCGGTGCGGCTGTTGCCCGGGTGCCATCCGGCATCTGTCAGCATCGAGGCCGCGAGGGGCGGAAGTGGAATGACCCGCCTGCGCGCCTCCTGGGAGTACCTGCGGGGCACATACTGGGCCGTCCCGTCGGCTATGGCGGCGGCCGCCATCGGACTCTCAGTCGCCATAGTCCAGCTGGACGAAGCGGCGACGGCCAGCTGGCTGGACCGACTGTCCTGGGTCTATACCGGAGGTCCTGAGGGCGCCCGCGCCGTGCTCTCGACGATCGCCGCATCGATGATCACGGTCGCCGGTGTCACGTTTTCGATCACCATCGTCGCGCTGACCCTGGCCTCGCAGCAGTTCGGTCCCCGACTGTTACGGAACTTCCTGCGCGACCTGGGCAACCAGATCGTACTCGGCACATTCGTCTCCACGTTCATCTATTGCCTCCTGGTGCTGCGCACCGTCCGAGGAAGCGACGACGAAGAGTTCGTGCCACATCTGGCGGTGACCGTCGGCGTCGCCCTCGCGATGCTGAGCCTCGGCGTGCTGATCTTCTTCATCCATCACGTGGCCACGTCGATACAGGCGTCCCGGATCATCGCGAATGTTGCGGAAGATCTCGAGGGCGCCATTGACCGTCTGTTCCCCGAAACCATTGGGGAGGACGTCGCGAGTGCTGACGGGCCCCGAGCCTCGGCGGATGGGCTGAGCGAGGTGCACCGTATGCGTATGGTGATGGCGAGGACCACCGGATATGTGCAGGCCCTCGATTCCGACAGGATCATGAGGGTTGCCTGCGAGCACGATCTCGTGGTGCGTGTGCACGCCAGGCCGGGTTCCTTCGTGCGTGACGGAAGCGTGCTGCTGACAGTTGCGCCCGGGGAGGGCGGCCCGGACGACAAATCGTTTCACGACGGGTTCATCATCGGGAGCGATCGGACCGGCACGCAGGACGTGATGTTCTTCATCGACCAGCTCGTGGAACTGGCCGTCCGCGCACTCTCTCCGGGCATCAATGATCCCGGCACGGCGCGCCTGTGCATCGATCGGCTCGAGCAGGCACTGTGTCATCTCGGCGGGCGCCAAATGCCGTCCGCCGAGCGATATGACGATGATGGGCGCGTCCGTGTGGTTGCCTGCCCCTTGACCTTTCCAGCCGTTCTGGAGAGCGCCTTTACCGAGCTTGCCCGGTACGCGCGGTCAAGCGCATCGGTCACCTGCCGACTGCTCGAGGCAGTGGGCAGCATCAGATCCTGCGTGAAACGCGAAGCGGACCGGAGCGCACTCGTGCGAGAAGCGGCGGTGGTCGCCGCGGGAATCAGCGATGCCTCGCTCAGCCGTCACGAGCGCGAGATGATCGCGCAAAGTCATCGCGCGGCCCTCGACGTACTGCATGCGCCGCCAGGCGATCACCTCAATTCACTGTGATCGGTATGGTCGGTCATCTCTCCAGCTCGTGTTCGTCGCTCCCGTCGTCGATGCGTTCGAACAATCCCTCATAACGTTCGATCAATCCCAGATCGTCGACAACGAGCTCCGCCTCGAAGCCCTTGAACAGGCCGAGATCCACGTGCCTGAAGATGCGGTCACTGACGCGTTCGTACCGTTGGCGGGACGGAGCGCATGTCAGATCCGGTAAGCTCACGTAGAGCGTGGTCAGCTCGCCCGATCCACCGGGCGCAAGCCCCAGGCGCCGCAAGGCAATCGTGTTGCACAGTGGCGTTGCCGACACGTCGATTTCCGCGCAGCCGTCGAGGTCACGTCTTGCCTTGCCCTCGACGCTCCATGTCGTGTCGCCCGTGCGCACGATACTCAACGTCGTCGTGTCATCCCGATGCACGCGTACGACGAGCGACCTGGTTCGCCACGATCCG
>CAMPKM010000479.1 GCA_946887155.1 uncultured Gemmatimonadota bacterium | reverse complement strand
GACCAGGACGATCCGGAGGCCTCCGCTGACCACTTCGCGCACGATGCGATTCCACGTGGCGCCCAGGGCAACCCTCACGCCGAATTCGTGCGTCCGCTGGCTGACCGCATAACTCACAGAGCTGTAGACACCGATCCCGGCCACTGTGGCGGCGAGCAGACCAAAGAGCGTGAACAGCGTCGCCCCGAGCTGCCACGGCCGGTACTCCGGTTCCATCGAGGCGGCGAAGGTGTTGGTACTCACCTTGGCGCCCGGGAACTCCACTTTCAGCATCTCCTTGATCGTGGCGAGTGAAGTCGTCAGACGCTTCGGATCCATCCGGAATACCACGTCGCCGACTCCGCCACGTTCCGGTGAGTTGGTGAGCGGAACGTAAGCGTGGAGTTCCGGCTTGTCCTCCAATCCCAGTGTCAGCGCGTTCTGCGTGACGCCAATGACCCGGTAGCAGGGCGCGTCGGCCTTCTCGAAACGCAGGCACTTCCCGAGTGGATCGTCATTGGGCCACAACGAATCGACCGTGGTCTGGTTCACCAGCACGGCCCATTCTCTCGCGCCCCCCTCGAAGTCCCGACCCCTCAGGATGCGAGTGCCAGTGGCGGCAAAAAAGCCCGGCGTCACTGCGCTGAAAAACGTCGAGTATTTCGCGCCGGTGCCGGTACCGTCGGCGAAGTAACTCGTGAACTGAATCCCCCACTTCGGCCTCATCGAGGTGTATGCCACCCGTTCGACGCCCGGGACGGTCCTGAAGCGCTCCTCGAGGCTCAGCAGGCGGTTCGAGACCTCCACCCTCCGGGCGAGATCATTGCCGTCGGATACCGACGCAAACGCCAGCCGATCGACCGTGAACCCGATGTCGCGCGCTTTCACGTTATGCAGACTCCGCACAAACAGGGTCGCCCCAACGAGCAACACGACGGTCAGCGCTGCTTGCGTCGCGACAAGAAAACCCCGCAATCGGGAGCGCGCGGCACCACCGTCGCGCGTGCCGGTCTTCAACGACCTGGTCAGGTCGGGCGCGCGGGATTGCAGCGCTGGAATGATACCAGCCACAATACCGGCGAGGAGGGCGGCCCCAATCCCCATGACCAGCACGCGCCAGTGTAGTGGGTTGTCGGCCCACTGAACTTCCGGCATCAGCAGCGATCGGAGCAGCGAGCCACCCCACCAGGCGGCCGCGAGCGCGGCCACCGCGGCGAGCGCCGCCAGCTGCACGCTCTCGCTGACCAGCAGCCGCAGCAAACGCCCCGCCGAACTGCCTAACGCCAAGCGGACGGCGATCTCCCGGCGTCGGCGGACGGCGCGAGCCAGCAACAGGTTCACGACGTTGGCAAATGCGATCACCAGCACGAGAATCGCCACCACGCTGGCCCGCTCCGCCACCTGTTGCGCCGTCTCGACGCGACCCGGACCCTGCGCACGCACGATCGACCCGAGCTGGGCAACGGTCGTGGTGTCCACCTGGAACTTTTCTCGTGGCTGACGAAGGGCGAGCGTCGCCAGTTGTTCGACCTGCACATCGGAAACAGTGGGCTGTGCCCTCACCAGTACCTGAAACCCGTTGATGTTGTCGTTGGTCGTCCAGGATGCCTGTGTCTTCGGCGAGAACGCCGGATTGCTGCCCAATGGCACCCAGGCCTCGGTTTCGTCGAGCTCCACGCCACTGAAGCCCGGAGGAGTAACGCCGATGACGGTGTATGGCTTCGCGTAGAACAAGACCACTTTGCCAATCACATCCGGATCGCGGTTGAACTCGCGCTCCCAGAACCGATCGCTGATAACGGTCACGGCCGCGCTGGCGTGAGGTGCTTCTTCATCTGGACCGTAGATACGGCCTTGTACCGGGCGGACTCCGAGCACACGAAACATGGACGCCGTGGCGCCGGCGAGCTTCACGGTCGGAAGATCCTCTCCGCGTCCAAGCGGGAATTTCTCCGGATGCGTGTACAGAGCCAGGTCGGCACGCGACGAAAGCGTTTTTTCCAGCGCGGCATATTCCATGTAGTCATAGCCGGACCAGTACTGCGGTCCGCTGCGGAACTTCACGAGCGACCAGATCCGCTTCACCCCGCCCGGATCGGCGACACCCGCCGGGGGGCGGAACAGGATGGCGTCCAGCAGGGAAAACATCGCCGTGTTCACGCCGAGGCCTAACGCCAGCGTGATGATGATCGTGATCGACACAGCCGGTGTGCGCCAGAGGGAACGCGCTGCGTACCGGACGTCGTACCACAGTGACTCCAGGATATCGGCCCGCTTCTGCTGCGACGCCACCCGCTCGTCGATGGACTTGAGGTCAGCGCGCACTTCGTCGATGTCACCGAACTCCTCGACGGCTTTCCGGCGCGCCTCATCGGCGCTCAGGCCCAGCGACACCAGTTCGCTGATACGCGCGTCGAAATGGAAACGCAGTTCATCGTCGATCTCGCGGCGAACGTTGCGCCGCCACGGGCGGAAGACGCTCATACGCCCTCCTTCGCCGCTTCCGGACCGGCCGACATCACGCGCGCCACCGCGGCAACGTAGTCATCCCACGACTTCGTTTCCGCTCGGAGCCCCCGCCGCCCCGCCGTCGTCAGGCGATAGAACTTGGCTTTCTTCTTCTTGTCAGAAAGCCCCCACTCCGATTCCACCCACCCGCGCTCCTCCAGCCGATGCAGCGCGGTGTAGAGCGCCCCATCGAGCACGGTAAACGTCCCGGTGGAACCGCGGCGGATGAAGCTCGCCACACCGTAACCGTGCATCGGCCCCCAGGTGAGGGCGCGCAGGACGAGGACGTCGAGCGTCCCCTGGAGGAAGTCGAGTTCACGAGGCATGGGCCCATCATACCCTCAACAGTTGATTCCATCAAGTGTTGAGGTGAGACGATTTTCGCTGCGATGCAAGGAACGCGGGAAGCGCTGATTTGACGGAATGACGCGGGTACTTCATGGCGACCGCGGACCACCACACCGGCGTAAGCATCAACTTACGT
>CAMPKM010000478.1 GCA_946887155.1 uncultured Gemmatimonadota bacterium | reverse complement strand
AGATAAAAACCGGCAGTATGGCGCTTGAAGTGACCGGCCTTCCGTCAGGGCTTCCGGCGGCGATCAACATCAGCGGCACTGGCGGCTATTACCGGCAGGTAACAACTACGGTCACCTTGGCCAGTTTGCAGCCAGGCGCGTACCTGATTTCGAGCAACAGTGTGACCGAAGGGTCCGGCCACATTTACTCCCCGACGCCGATCGCGCAGGCGATCACCGTCGTTGCCTCCGAAGCCCCGCGGACCGTGAAGTCGCGCTACGCATTGGCCACCGGCGCGCTGAACGTGGTCGTCAGCGGGCTTCCGGCGCAACAGGCCGCTGCCGTTACCGTTTCCGGCCCTGGGGGCTTCAGCAGGATTCTCACGGGCTCCGAGACGATGGTGGGCCTGTTCCCGGGGGCGTATTCGATCCAGGCCAAGAACGTGACCGGGACCCCTTCGTACAGCCCCACGATTCCGACGCAAGCCGTTACCGTGGAGCCGTCGCTCACCCCGGCGCTCGTCGAAGTCACGTACGCTGAGTTGAACCAACCACCGCCTCCGACGTTCAACCTGAGTATCGCGGGCCTGTACGTCACGCAGGCGATTCAGTCGTTCTCCGGTGACGTTCCGCTGGTCGCGAACATGCCAGGGCTGGTGAGGGTCTTCCTGACCGCCACGACGCCTAACACGGTGGGGACGACGGTACGACTGCGAGCCTATCACGGCACCGCCTTGCAGCAGACGCTCACGCTGTTGCCCAACGTGCCGGGTGTGCCCACCACGATCACGGAAGGAACGCTGGGGTCGTCGTGGAATGCGATTCTCCCCGCTGGACTGATTCAGCCCGGCTTGCGGCTGGTGGCCGACGTCGATCCCTCGAATACGGTCAGTGAATCGAATGAGACGGACAACACGTTTCCCGGCACCGGCACGTTCGAGCCGCACGTCGTCATTCCGCCACCGCTCAATATCACGATCGTTCCCGTTATGCAGAGTGCAACCGGCGTGACGGCGGACGTCACGGCCGCGAACATCAACGACTACCTGTCGTTCACGCGAAAGGTGATGCCGATTCGTGATTACAACGTCACGCTTCACGACGTATTCACGTCCTCGGCGCCGGCGCTGGAGTCCAACGACGGCAATGGTGGCTGGTTCCAGGTGTTAGGCGAAATCAACGCCCTCAGAGTCGCTGAGGGGTCGAATGACTACTACCTCGGCGCCGTGGGAACGACGTACAGCTCCGGCGTCGTCGGTCTCGCGTTCGTTCCCGGTCGGGCGGCGATCGCCTGGGACCGGATGCCGAGCGGCGCGCGTGTTGCCGCCCACGAGCTGGGACACAGTTTCGGGCGCCGACACGCGCCCTGTGGTGGCGTGGCTTCACCGGACCCCTTCTTCCCGCATCCTCTCGGCACGATCGGCGTGTATGGGTACGATGTCCAGACGGGCATCCTGTCGCCACCTGGAACGTCCGACCTGATGGGCTACTGCGGCTTCGGCTGGATCAGCGACTACAACTACAGCGCGATCCTGGACTATCGGGCAGCATCCGGCGCGGTTGTCGCTGCAGGGACGATCGCTGCTCGCTCGGCGGCGGCGCGAACCGGGCAGTCGCTCGTGGTGTGGGGGAGGATCGTGGATGGACAGCCGGTCCTGGAGCCGGCGTTCACCGCCACGACGCGTCCGGCCCTGCCGGCCCAGACAGGTCCGTATCGCGTCGAGGGTCAGACTGCCGACGGCCGCACGGTGTTCTCGTATGCGTTCGAGGGAGAAGAGCCGGCGGACCTGACTGTGCGGAACCTGCGACACTTCGCGTTCGCAATACCCATGTCCGACCTGGACGCGGCTGAAATCAGCCGCATAACGCTGACGACAGCCACCGGGGCACGAAGCCAGCTCGCGGCATCGACCGAAACCGGCGGTGACGTCCTCGAGGCGACCGTCGAGTCGCCGAACACGATCCGGTTCCGCGTTGCCGATGCGTCGACGCGCATGGCGGTGGTCCGCGACCGTACGACCCGCCGGATCCTGGCCTTCGTTCGTGGGCAGGGGCCATCCGTGACCGTGCGCTCACGTGCGACTGACTTCGATGTTCAGTTCACCGATGGCGTGCACTCACGCAGCAAGACCGTTCGAGCAATAAAGCGATAAAAGCCGCTCAGAGAGCAGCCTAACGCTGGGCAGTCGAGCTGGAGGAAGCGAGCAGCGCGGACTCGAGCCACTGCGTCGACTCCTCACGCGTATTCAATCCGAACACGGTTCCGAAAGCGGTTACCACGGCGGCCGTGATCGAGGTTGAACCCGGGAACGCCGCGCCGAGTTCTCGTTCCACCGTGGTCATCGTGACGTCATTGATGCCACAGGGCACGATGAGGTCGAAGAACGAAAGATCCGTGGTCACGTTGAGCGCGAAACCGTGCCACGTGACCCAGTCGCGAGCGTGAACGCCAATCGACGCGATCTTCCGGAGCGGTGAGTCGCCGGTCGCGGCGGTCCCACGGGTCCAGACGCCCGTGTAGCCCTGGTTGCGTTCGCCGGGCAGGCCACAGGCCGACATCGCCTGGATGATCGATTCCTCGACCTGCCGCAGGTACCAGTGCAAGTCGCGCCGGTGCGATTTCAGGTCGATGATCGGATACCCGACGAGCTGGCCCGGTCCGTGAAACGTGACATCGCCGCCACGCTCCACGTCGAACAGCTCGACGCCGCGGTGACGCAGCAGGGCTTCGGAAGCGACCAGGTGCCCAGCCTTCGTTCCCCGGCCGAGGGTGACAACCGGAGGATGCTCCACCAGCAGGAGAACGTCTTCTGCGATCGCCCCGGAGATGCGCGCAGCAGCTACCGCGCGCTGGAGTTCCAGCGCCGGCAGGTACGCCATCGTGCCAAGGTCAATGACAATCAAAATTCGTGAGGTCGTGAGGGCGGGGAATCGGGCCTCGGGAATCGGGAATCGGGAATCGGGAATCGGAACTCCATTCCCCGTGTCCCGAA
>CAMPKM010000477.1 GCA_946887155.1 uncultured Gemmatimonadota bacterium | reverse complement strand
GTTCGGTGGCGCGTCCGCCTTCACATTCGACCCGGGCGCCAGCGAAGTCTTTGTCGCTGACGGCTCGCGAAATCGCCGGGTTGCCGTCGTCGACATGAACACCGGCGCCATCAAGCGCTTCTTCGGGGCATATGGCGCGGCGCCGGTCGATGCCGCGACGACGTATGCACCCGCCGCTCCGCCGTCGAAGCAGTTCTCGGGTGTTCGCTGTATCGAATCGGCGAGCGACGGGACGATTTACGTCTGCGATGCGAAGAACAACCGCATCCAGGTCTTCCAGAAGAATGGCACGTTCGTGAAGGAGGTGCGGCTGGCGCCTAACACCCTGGCGAACGGCGCGGTCTGGGATGTCGCGTTCTCCCGTGATCCGCAGCAGCGGTACGTGTACGTGGCCGACGGTTCGAACATGAAGGTGCACGTGCTCGAGCGGCAAACGCTGAACGAGCTCACGAGCTTCGGCGGCGGCGGCCGGTATCCGGGGCAGTTTCTCGCGGTGTCGGGAGTGGCCACCGACTCGAAGGGCAATCTGTACACGGTCGAAGCCGAGCAGGGAAAGCGGTTGCAGCGGTTCATGTTCAAGGGCGTGGGCGCGGTGAGCCGGGACCAGGGCGTTTTGTGGCCGAAGTGAGACGTTGGGCGTGAGGACGTGAGACGTGAGGACGTGAGTCGGAAGTCAGACCTGATACGAACTGATTGCATTTGAATCCGTCGGAAACCCAATGAAAACACGAAAACTCCTGCTCGTATCCGGTTGGGCCGTGGCTGTGGCGCTGCTGGCGCTGGGCCAGCGTGCGCTGGAGTCGCAGCAGCCCACGGTCGAGGCGCCGGTGTTCGAGGTCGACCCCTTCTGGCCCAAGCCGCTGCCTAACAACTGGGTGCTCGGCAACGCCATCGGGGTCGGCGTCGACTCGCGGGACCACGTGTTCATCGTGCACCGCCAGGACACGATGAACGACGCCGAGAATGGCGCCGGTACGACCCCGCCGACCAGCGAGTGCTGCAAGGGAGCACCGCCGGTCCTCGAGTTCGATCCCGAGGGGAACCTGGTCAAGGCATGGGGCGGGCCGGGCGAAGGATACGTCTGGCCCGGCTCCAACCACGGCATCTCGATCGACAAGAACGACAACATCTGGATCGGCGGGAACGGTTCCAACGACTCGCACATCCTCAAGTTCTCGCGGGACGGCAAGCTGATCATGCAGATCGGCAGGCCTAACGCGGTGCCGCTGCCGGCCGAGCAGGTGAAGCCGCAGCACACCGCCGGCAACAGCCGCTCGATGGAGCATTTCGGCCGCGTCGCCAAGGTGTCGCTCGACAACGCCGCCAACGAGGCCTACGTCTCCGACGGCTACCTGAACAAGCGCGTGGCCGTGATCGACATGACGACGGGGAAGATCAAGCGGTTCTGGGGCGCGTACGGCAACGTGCCTTCGGACTCGAACTACGGCTCCTACAACCCTGACTCGGCGCTCATCCCGCAGTTCCGCACGCCGCTCCACTGCGCGGAACCGACCACCGACGGGTTCGTGTACGTCTGCGACAGGCCTAACGACCGTATCCAGGTCTTCCAGAAGGACGGCAAGTTCGTGAAGGAGGTCCGGATCGCGCCGCGCACGCTGGGCGACGGGTCGGTGTGGGACATTGCCTTCTCGAAGGATCCGGCGCAGAAGTACCTGTACCTGGCGGACGGCAAGAACGAGCGGATCTACGTCATGGATCGCCAGAGCCTGGAGATCCTCACGGAATTCGGTGCTGGCGGCCGGCAACCGGGCCAGTGGTTCGCGGTGCACTCCATCGCGACCGACTCACGCGGCAACATCTTCACGACCGAGACCTACGAGGGTAAGCGACTCCAGAAGTTCGTGTACAAGGGGATGGGACGGGTGCCGCGGCATCAGGGCGTGGTTTGGCCGAAGAAATAGGGAATCGGGAATAGGGAATAGGGAATAGGAATAGGAATGACCTCTGTGACTCGTGACCGGGCAGGATGATGACTGATCAGCTACGCAGGCGGGACTTTCTGAAGAGTGCCGGCGTGCAAGCCGGGCTGCTGGCGGTGGGCGCAAAGACGGTTGGGGCGGCCGAGCCGGAAGCGGCCGTGCCTAACGTGACTCCGGGGCGGTTCCTGGGCGCGCCGGCGATCAACGGCAAGACGTACGACATCGCCGTCGTGGGTGCCGGAGCGTTCGGCGGCTGGACGGCATACTGGGCGCGGAAGATGGGCGCGTCGGTCGTCCTGATCGATGCCTACGGTCCCGGCAACTCCCGGTCGACATCAGGCGACGAGACACGTGGCGTTCGCACCTCCTACGGCGACCGGCCGCACGGCGAGCAGTGGATGCAGTGGGCGAGCCGGGCAATCCAGCGGTGGAAGGCGTGGGACGACGAATGGGGACGCGACCTCAAGATGCGCCTGTTCGTGACCACGGGCGACTTCATCTTCCGGAACGAGTGGGAGAACTTCACGAAAACGACGCGCGACCTGTTCGTGAAGAACGGCATCAAGCACGAATCGGTCGACGTCGAGATCGTGAAGAAGGAGTTCCCGCAGTTCGACCTGACCGGCATCACAGCCTGCCTGTACGAAAACGAAGCCGGGGTCGTCCGCGCGCGCCGAGCCACACAGTGTGTCGCCGAGGTATTCCAGAAGATGGGCGGCGACGTGGTCGTCGCCCGCGCCTATCCGGGACCGCTCGAGAACGGCCGGATGACCAACCTGATCCTGAACACGCACGACTCGGTCAAGGCGCAGCATTACGTCTTCGCGTTAGGCCCATGGATGGGCAAGACGTTCCCGTCACTGCTCGCGCCGCGCATGCGACAGCCGGTGGGTCGGGTGTGCTACTTCTCGACGCCGCACGGCGACAACCGGTTCGAGTTCCCGAACATGCCGAGCTTCAATTTCCCCGGCGTGACCGGCTGGCCCCCGCTGCCGTTCGACAGCCGTGGCCTGCGCGTACGCGGTGGGAGTG
>CAMPKM010000476.1 GCA_946887155.1 uncultured Gemmatimonadota bacterium | reverse complement strand
ACCTGATCGCGGCCCCGCCGGGGCCGCGATCAGGTTCACCGCGTAAACCTCTCCCCGCGGCGGGGAACCGCGGGCCGCGAGCAGCATCAGTGCCACCACCCCCACGTGCACGACGGCCGACAGGGTCACCGGCAGGCCGAGGCGCTTGCCGCCTGACGAGAACTCGGCCCGGGCGACGCTCACGCTACCGGTCCTCCGTCGCGATGCCCACGTTCGTGACCCCGGCATTGCGGATGACCGCCAGCACCCGCACCAGCGTCTCGACATTGACGCTCCGGTCCGAGCGGACCGTGACGCCTCGTGAGGCCCGGCTCCCGACCAGCGCCTTGAACGTGCCCTCGAATTCGGAGAAGGTCATCACGTCCTTGTCGACGAAAATGCGGCCGGCAGGGTCAATCGTTATGACCAGGCTGCTCTTGTCGTCGAGCGGACGGGCGTCCGCCACGGGGAGCTTCACGTCCACACCGCCCTGCATCAGCGGCGCCGTGATCATGAAGATCACCAGCAGGAGCATCATCACGTCGATGAGGCTCACCACGTTGATCTCGGCGTTCAGCTGAAGCCGCCCGCTCCGTCTCCGTCTCAAGACTCCCGTATCTCCTCTTGGCCTAGATTCTTCCTTCCCGGACGAGCAACGCAATCAATTCAGATCCAAACCCCTCAAGCTCGCCATCGATCCCGTTCAGCCTGTTGGCAAAAATGTTGTACCCGAAGACCGCCGGGATCGCGACCGCCAGGGCCAGCGCCGTAGCGACCAGCGCCTGCGCCACACCCGGAGCCACGGCTCCGATATTTCCCGATCCACTAGCGGTAATGCCGAGGAACGACCGGATGATGCCTAACACCGTTCCCAGGAGCCCGATCAGCGGGCTGACCGAGCCGATTGTCGCCAGCGCCGTCAGGTAACGCCCCAAGAGATCGCGCTCCGCGTCGGTCTGCGAGTCGAGCACCTGCCGAAGCGCCTCGACCTGCGCCGCGCTGAGGCGCGCCCCGCGTTCAGTGGTCGCACCGATCGCCGGCGCCGTATCGGAGAGAAAATCCTTCGCGCGCATGAACACGCGCGTGAACGGATTGCCCTTCCCCTTCGCCGCCAGCCGGGCCGCCTCGTCGAGCGAATGCGCCCGCTCGAAGTCGTGGAGGAATTGCGCGCCGACGCGTTGCACTTTCCGGTACTCGATCCATTTCGCGAAGATGATCGTCCAGCTGATCGCCGAGAGAATCGCAAGGAACCCGAGCACCACCTGCGTGACCGTGTCCGACGCGGTGATGAGTTCCAGCGGGGTAGTCGGCACCGGCTGGCCCTGCACCATGAGGTTCGCGCTGGTCACGAGCTCGTCCCCCGGGCGCGATTGGCGAAATACTCGTAGGTCATGCGAAGTCCGTCTTCGAGGTTCACTTCCGGACGCCACCCCAGGACCTCCACCGCCTTGCCATTGGACACCGCGGATCGCGGCAGTTCACCGGGCCGCGCTTCCGCATGCTCGACCGGCACCGTGCTGCCTGACGCCTTCGTCAACGTGGACGCCAGTTCGAGCACCGACGTCTCACGTCCGGTTCCGATGTTGAACGCGCGAACGTCCACCTGACGAGCCGGCGGCAGGGTCACGGTCGCCGCGGCGGCGTTCGCCCGCGCGACGTCACCCGCGTACACGTAATCGCGCGTCTGGCGTCCGTCGCCGAAGACCGTGAGCGGCTGATGCTTCAGGATCCGGTTGCAGAAGATCGCCACCACACCGGCCTCGCCGTGCGGATCCTGCCGCGGTCCGTACACGTTCGAGTAACGCAGCGCGACCGTGTCGAGGCCATGCACACGTGCATAGTACCCCATGTACAGCTCCACGCTGAGCTTGGCGATACCGTACGGCGATTCCGGATCCTTGGGCATGTCCTCGACGCTCGGCACCGGCACGAAATCGCCGTAGATCGCGCCGCCGGTCGAAGAGAAGACGACGCGCGTCGGATGTCCGCTGGCCCGCACGGCTTCGAGGAGGTTCAGCGTGCCGAGGATGTTGATGCGGGCGTCGGCCGCCGGATCGAGTACGCTCTTGCGCACGTCGATCTGCGCCGCGAGGTGGCACAGTACGTCGAACCGCCCATCACGCACGACTTGCGCCGCGTCTGCGGACCCGATGTCCGCCTCGTGAAACACGGCACCCCGGGGGATGTTCTCCCGCCTGCCTGACGAGAGGTTGTCCAGGATCTCGACGGCATACCCTTCCGCCAGGAGGCGGTCGGCGACATGGGAGCCAATGAAGCCCGCTCCGCCCGACACGAGCGCCCGCTTCGTCATGCGCCAGCCGCCTGCCGCGCTCGAATTGCCTTCCCATCCCGCTGGTTCCGCATTCGGGTCTCCTGTTCCTGGTAATCGTACTCGTCAGGCACTCACAGCCGAACGGCGCGGGGCGTCTGCCCTGCGCCGTTGACGGCCATCGTTGAACCCGGCTCGAGCGGACTGCGCCTGCAATTGCGCGCCAATCTAATCGAGCGCGCGCTCGTTATGGGAGTTTTTCCGTGACCCGTACCTGAAGGCCGGGCGTCAGCGCGGCGATCGACTGACTGACGAGCCTCACCGTGGCGCTGCGAGGGTCCGCACGAACGACGTTGGCCTTGGCGGCGATCGTTCCGTCGGCCGCATGGATCGTCACGCGGTCGCCCGCGCGCACCCCGGCCTGCGTGCCGATGTCGATGACCATCGCGTGCTGCAGCGTCGGCAACAGCAGGCCGCCCTCGACCCACACCACGTGTCCACTCGCGCCGTCGCTCACCGCGGCCGGCTTCGCGCGCGAGGGTGGCGGCAGGTACGGCATCGGGAACACCGCGTCGTCGCACGAAATCGCGTCGAACTGCGCCACCACCTCGGCCCGTCCCGGCGAGACGGCCGTGCCGCCACTCGTCAGGCGCAGGATGCCGGTCGGCGTGGCAATCACGCCGACTCCGGGGACGAGAGGGCCGCGCCTGACGAGCATCAGCCGCGAATCCGCCGCGCCGGCGTTACTCCCCGTCATGAGGACCGAC
>CAMPKM010000475.1 GCA_946887155.1 uncultured Gemmatimonadota bacterium | reverse complement strand
CCCGGGCTCCCGCGCATTCATCGTCCATTCGCTCACGTTTCCGGACATGTCGTAGACGCCGCGGGGACTGACGCCCCGTGCCGCACCGCCCACGACGGGACTCGACGACTCGTACCGCCCATTCGGGACGACCCACCGGGCGGCTTCGGGAATCGCCGCCGCGTTCCATTCGAACAGCGTCGGGAGTGATTTTCCGGCATAACGCGAATACGCGCGTGCCTCGTACCAGCTCACGCCGCCTAACGGATGATCATCCATCCCGCCGGGTGGAGCGCCGCCTTCCCAGGTCGAGGGCCCGGGCCGTCCGGTCTGGTCGACGAACAGCGCCATCGCTGCATCCCACGTGATGGCCCTTCCGTCCTGTGCTATCGTCGAATCCCACCACGTGCGATTCGTGTAACCGCCGGCCTCGATGAACGCCTTGTATTGGCGGTTGGTGATCTCGAGCCGATCCATCAGGAAGTCGGCCAGATCGAAGGTATCCGTGCCCAGTCCGAAGAGCGTGCCCGCCACCCGTCCGCCGCGCAGCAACACCATGTCGGAATCGGGATCGGTGATCCGCTGCATGGGCACCGGGCTCGGAATGGGGACGTAACTCCCGCCGAGTCGCGCACCAATCACGGTGACGCTCCGATAGCCAGGCAGCGCGTAACGATAGAACCAGGCGTCCTTCGGGATGCGAGTTGGCGGTGTAGGCGTTGTCCCTACGTGAATCCACTCGCTCGTGTCGCTCAAAGCGGCACGCGTTACGATCGCGCCCGGCGGTTCACTGAGAAAGGTCTGCGTTTGTGCGAGGTTGAACCACAACGAAGCCAGCGCCGAATCATCCGGTGCCCGGCGCGCCACCTCTTCGGCCAGGTTGAACGCCGAATCGAGTTGGTCGGCGTCGATCAGTCGCTGGATCGTGGGAAGCGCGGTTTGGTGGACCCACCGCGCGCGACGGTCTCGCACCAGGACTATCGCGAGCAGGCCAACGGCAACCAGCGCCAGTCCGCCGGCGATCATCGCTGTGCGGGAGCGGCCGCGTTCCACCTGCGGTTCAGGCGCCGACAGCGCGCGCAGGTCGCCTAACAGCGATTCCGCTGTGGCTGGACGCCCGGCCGGGTCGCGCGCGAGGCAGCGGGCAACCAGGCGTACCAGCTCCGCGGGCGCCGACGGCGATCGTTCCGCCAGCGACGGCGCATCCTTCGCCATCTTCGCCGCCACCACTTGCTGCCACGTCCCCGTGAACGCGGGAACCCCCGCGACCATCTCGAACAGCAACGCCCCGACAGCGTAGACATCCGCGCGATGATCGGTTTCATCGCCGGCCGCCTGCTCCGGCGCCATATAGGTTGGAGTGCCGAGCGACGTGCCAACGCTCGTCAGCGTATCCGTTCCTCGCGCGCTTCCTACGGCTTTGGCGATACCGAAATCCACGACGATGGCGTGGCCCGCGGAGAGTAGAACGTTGGCCGGCTTGATGTCGCGATGGACAATGCCATGAGCGTGCGCGTGGACGAGTGCCTCAGTCGCATCCACCGCGACGCGCAACGCCTCGGCCACGGGCATAGCGCCGCCACGATCCAGACGATCGCGGAGTGATTCACCCGTGGCTACCGGCATCACGTAGTACAGGAACTCACCGTCCCCGGCGACACCCGAGTCGAGCAACGCGAGTATGTGGGGGTGGTTCAGGCGCGCGGTGATGCCGATCTCGCGAAGGAAGCGATCCCCCGTGAGCGAACGCGCGAGGTCGGGATGTAGGACCTTGATGGCGACGTCCCGGTCGTGCTTGAGGTCGCGCGCGAGGTACACGGTCGCCATGCCGCCCTGCCCGAGCTCACGCTCGATGCGGTAACGGTCGGACAGCGCGGCGGTCAGATTTTCGGTTTGTGATGGCACCGCTTGTAAGATGCGACCTCAGCCGTCACAGGGCGAGGTTCCGGACCCCCGCCGGTCTGCGGTCTCGTTGACCCTCCAAGAATGCAACAGAACCCACCGGGGCGCCGGAATCATGGGATCTCCCGCCGCCGAGTCGACATCGAGACTGGGCCTGTCGCGGCATAGCCAGCGTTACTGGATGCCCAAGAGAACCAGGTACGCGCGAATTGCTATCACCCTGCCCAAACCGGATTTCGTCGCCGGGGACCGGCTGGCTCACGCGCACGACCGATCGCGCAGCTGGACTATTGCCGCGCCCATGCGCTCCCCGTAGTCGCCACGCAGGATGAGGGAGTCACTTCCCGAACCGGCCGCGTCGCGGTTCACACACGCGCCGGACATGTTCGTCACCGCCAGCATTGACGATCGCGCCTCCATACTGAAGAATCTCCGGTATCGATACGGAAGATTCTCCGGTATGGGGGCGCATGGGCGACAACGGGCTGGACCTGCTTCGTGGCACGCTCGATCTCCTGTTGCTCAAGGCGCTCGCCTGGCAGCCGATGCACGGCTACGCGGCCGCGAAATGGGTACGGGAGGCAAGCCGCGAATCGATCGGCATCGAAGATCGCGCGCTGTACATCGCGTTACACCGCCTCGAGGCGCAAAAGCATATCCGCGGCAAGTGGCGCCTGACGACCACCGGTCGGAAGGCAAAGTTCTACGAGTTGACCGCGGCTGGTCGCGCCCGGCTGAAGGCGGACGTCTCGCAATGGGACCAGTATGTCCGCGCGATGGGCTATGTCCTGCACGCCAAGCCGGAGAACCAGCCATGACGAACGAAGAGTTCTCAAATCGGCGGCCGGTCGAGATGCCGCTGAACAGCGCGCGGATCAACAGAGCCATCGATGACGAACTCGCGTTTCACGTCGACGAGCGTATTCGCGAACTCATCGCCTCGGGCGTTCCGCCGCAACTCGCTCGCGAACGCGCCAACACGGAGTTCCGCGGACTCGACGCCACGCGTTACGACCTGCAACGCATTGACGAAGACGCGTCGCGCCGACAGTCGGTCGGGGAACACATCGCAGACTTCTGGATGGACCTGAAGCGCACGACGCGAGTGCTCTCGCGGCGGCCAGGATACGTCACGAG
>CAMPKM010000474.1 GCA_946887155.1 uncultured Gemmatimonadota bacterium | reverse complement strand
AGCTGCAGCGTCGCCTTGAGGGGCGCCGAGAAGGTCATGTCGCGCTCGATGCACTCTTCGACCGAGTACTTCGGTTCGCCGAGCACGTAGCTGACGAATTCGAGCGAGAAGTTTTCGTGGACGTCGGAAATGGGGAACAGTTCCTTGAAGACCCGCTCGAGGCCGACGTCCTCGGTGTGGTGCGCCGCGGCGTCTTTCTGGAGGAGGGACTGGAAGGCCCTGGTCTGGATATCGAGGAGGTGGGGCATGCCCATCCCCTCGTCGAGCTTCGTGAACGTGATCTGCTTCATCGATTCAGGCATGGATCACCCGGGAACAGGCGAAAACACCAGAAGCCCCTTTGCCGGGGGCCTGGTGCAGTAAACAGCGGATGGTGTGCGGTAGTTGAGTCACGATGCGCTTCGATGGAGGAAGGTCGCCGGGAATCGGGAATCGGGAATCGGGAATCTTTGGCGGTTCGATTCCCCATTCCCGATTCCCCATTCCCTGCTACTTCACTTCCACCGTCGCGCCGGCTGCCTCGAGCTTGCTCTTGACCTGTGCTGCTTCGTCCTTGCCGACGCCGGTCTTCACTTCCTTCGGCGCGCCATCGACGAGGTCCTTGGCTTCCTTCAGGCCAAGCCCGGTGAGTTCGCGGACCACCTTGATGACCTGGATCTTCTGCGCTCCGGCGGCAGTCAGGACCACGTTGAACTCGGTCTGCTCCTCAACGGCTGGAGCCGCCGCCGCGCCGCCGGCCGCCGGGCCAGCCGCCGCGACCGCGATGGTCACGTTGAACTTTTCCTTGAACGCCTCGGTCAGCTCGACCAGCTCCGACACTTTCATGCTGCCGATCGCTTCGAGGATGTCGTCTTTGCTCAGGGTCGCATTTGCCATTGTTCTCTCTCCAGTGACGTGCCCAGGCGATGCTGGGATTGTTCGTTCACAATTCCGTTAGGCAATCCGGACCGCCGCTGCGCCACGGGGGCGCCGCGGTGATCCCGCCTGGGGGTTACGCGGTCTGCTCCAACTGCTCTTTCCTCGCCTCGAGCGCGAGGGCAAACATCATCAGGACGCTGTTCATCGCGCCGGCGAACAGGCCTAACGCGACCTCCTTCGACGGCAGGGTCGCCAGCTTCTTGACATCGGCTTCGGAAACGGCTTCACCCTCGACCAGCCCGCCCTTGAGCGCGGGCCGCTGTTCATTCTCTCGGGCGAAATCGACCAGCACCTTGGCGGCGGCGGCGGCGTCCTTCGACACGGCCACGCCGGTCGGTCCCTTCAGCGTGCCGCCCGCCAGGCCGCTCTCGTTCACGGCGCGCAGGGCGAGCGTATTCTTGATGACGACGTATTCGACACCAGCCTTGCGCAGGCGGCGGCGAAGGTCCGTCATCCGCTTCACGTTGAGGCCCGTGAAGTCGGTGAAGTAGAGTGCCGTGGCGCCGTCGATCTTGGATCGCAGCTCCGATACGAGCTGTTCCTTCTCGGTTCGCTTCATCGCTCGTTACCGGTAGGGGGTGGTGTCGACCCGCACGCCGGGTCCCATGGTGCTGGAGACCGAAACGTTCCTGACGTAGACGCCCTTGGACGCCGCCGGCTTGGACCGGACGATCTGGTCCATGAACGCGCCGAAGTTGCTTTCGAGGGCGTCGAGCGCGAACGAGACCTTGCCGATGGCGGCGTGCACGTTGCCGGCCTTGTCGACGCGGAACTCGATCTTGCCCGCCTTCGATTCGCGAACGGCGCGGCCGACATCCATCGTGACCGTGCCGGCCTTCGGGTTCGGCATCAGCCCGCGCGGACCGAGTACGCGACCGAGCTGGCCGACCTGGCCCATCTGGTCGGGCGTGGCGATCATGATGTCGAAGTCGAGCCAGCCATCCTTCACTTTCTGCAGGAACTCATTGCCGACAAAATCGGCGCCGGCTTCCTGCGCGTCGCGCGCCTTGTCGCCGACGGCGATCACGAGGACGCGGACGGCCTTGCCGGTGCCGGCGGGGAGGACGACCGTACCACGAACGATCTGGTCCGCGTGCCGTGGATCGACGCCAAGCCTGACCGCCACTTCGACCGTTTCGTCGAACTTGGCGAACGAATTCCCCTTCACGATTTCGAGGGCTGCCTTGGGCGCGTACGCCTTGACGATGTCGCGCAGCTCGGCCGCCTTGCGGTACTTCTTGCCGTGGGTGCGCATTACTTGTCGACCTCCACGCCCATCGACCGGGCCGCGCCGGCAACCATCGCCATGGCCGACTCGATCGAGTCGCAATTGAGGTCGGGCATTTTCACTTCGGCGATCTTGCGGACCTGGGCCTTGCTGAGCTTTCCGACCTTCACGCGATTGGGCTGACCGGAGCCTTTTTCGAGGCCGAGTTCCTTCTTGATCAGGATGGCCGCGGGCGGCGTCTTGAGGATGAAGGTGAAGGACTTGTCGGCGAAGATGGTGATTTCGACCGGCAGGATGAGGCCATCCTGGCTCTGCGTGCGGGAGTTGAACTCCTTGCAGAATGCCATGATGTTGATGCCCTGGGGGCCTAACGCGGTTCCCACGGGCGGTGCCGGATTCGCGCGCCCCGCCGGTATCTGGAGCTTGACGAATCCCGTGACTTTTTTGGCCATGCAGTTCTCTCCTCTGCGTGTTCCGCAGGCTCGAGAGATTTTTCGGCTGAGGAGCGATTCACGGACCGGGCACGGGGCACGAGGGACGAGGCGAGGGGTTGGAACCCCATGCCCCGGGCCTCATGCCCAGGCTTCGTTTCCGTCTTCGCCACCAGCACCGAACATCTCCGGCTCTGCGGCGTCCAGACTCCCACTGTTTGATTAGCGTCGTTGTGGTATCCGACGGTGCGCTCCTCGCCGCTCAGCGGCCGCCCCGCGCAAGGGCCATTCTCATTGACGATTGACGATTGACGATTGACGATTGACGATTGACGATTGGTGATTGGTGATTGGTGATTGGTGATTGGCAGAATGGTGCGGCGACCATCAAATCGTCGATCGTCAATCGTCAATCGTCAATCGTCAATCGTCAATCGTCAATCGT
>CAMPKM010000473.1 GCA_946887155.1 uncultured Gemmatimonadota bacterium | reverse complement strand
GTTTCTCGAACAAGAACGTGATAAAGCCGTTCGAGGTGCCGAAACACTGGACACGGTTCCGTGCGTGCGACTACGGCCACGCGACGCCGTTCTGGATCGGCTGGATTGCGGTGTCCGATGGGAGCGTGCCGGGTATCCCCGAGGACGCGCTGGTGGTGTACCGCGAGTGGTACGGGTCGAAGGGCAAGAACGAGGGTATCCGCTGGCGAGCTGAGGACATCGCCGACCGCGTGAAGAAAATCGAGAAGGGCGAGCGCATCGTGTACGGCGTCGCGGACCCGTCGATGTGGCGCGTCGATTCAGGCCCGTCGGCGGCCGAGAAGATGGCGTCGCGGGGCGTGTACTGGCACAAGGCGGACAACGAGCGGATTTTGGGCTGGCAGGAGGTGTACAGCCGGATTCGTGGAATCGAGCATTGGCCGGAGGGCGCCGAGGAGGTGCCGGGGACGGGGAATATGCAGCCGATGTTGTATATTTTCGATAACTGTGTTTCATTACTCAGGTGTTTACCTACGCTCCAGCACGACAAGATGAATATCGAGGATGTGCAGAAGCGAGGCGAGGACCACCCAGGCGACGGCCTGCGGTACGGGTGCATGAGCAGGCCGTTCGTCACGGCCAAACCGGAGCCGAAGCGTTCGATGACTGCGCCACTCACCTTCGATGACCTGATGAACGCGCAGCCCTCGGCGCGATCGTCGGAGCGTTGGATATGACCGACCGAGACTGGCTCACAGGCCGCGCGCTGCCTAAGAAACCGGCGAGGCAGTACATGGTGTTTCCGGGGTTTCGCTCGGATGCTGCGCGTGAGGTCGAAATCCTGAATGGCACCTTCATCAACGGCGCTGTGGGCTTCACCCGCGCATCGACCAAGACTTATTTCGACGCGACGGGCGTTCTGCAAACGGCGGCCGTCGACGAGTGGCCCGTCGAGTACGACCCCGACACGGGATTGCTACTCGGTCGTAGCGTGTGGGAAGCGCGGACGAACCTTGCCCTTCACTCCCGCGACCTCACGAACGCTGCTTGGACGAAATCATCCGGCACCGCAGCGAAGGACCAAGTGGGGCGGGATGGGGTCGCTGATTCGGCCTCAAGCTTCACCGCGACGGGTGCGAACGCGACGGTATTGCAGAGCATCACTTCGGCCTCTGCTGCGCGCACCTATTCCGTTGATGTAAAGCGGCTGGTCGGCACCGGCACGGTCGAAATCACGCAGAACAACGGCACGAACTGGACCTCGATCGCGCTGACCGAAGACTGGACGCGCTTCGAGATTACCGCGACGGTCACGAACCCCGTCATCGGGCTTCGGGTCACGACCAGCGGCGATTCAATCGCGGTCGATTACAACCAGCAGGAGCTTGGCTCCAGCGCATCCCCGCGTATCGCCACCACAACGGCGACAGTCACCCGCGCAGCGGATACCGCCACCATCACGGACCTTTCCGCTATCGGCTTCAACGCGAGCGAGGGAACGATTGTTTGTGAGGCGATTCCGCAAGCTGTGCATAGCGGCGTCACGAATCAGCACATCTTGAACATTGGGGGCGCGTCAGGCGAAAACATTTATCTTCGCCGCAGTGCATCAGATACGGACCTTGAGTTCGTAGTGCTGGACGGGAGCGCGGTGCAAACCCTCCTAAGCGCAGGCCCGTCGACGCTAGGTACTAAATACAAGATTGCGGCGACTTGGGCGGCCGACCATTTCGGTATCAGCATAGGCGGTGCCGCTGCTGTCACGGATACAGCGGGAACCGTGCCAACAGTCACGAACATGAAAATCGGCGAATTCGGCACAGTTGACCAGTTCAACGGGGTTATCCCGTCGCTGACCTACCTCCCACGCAAGACCGCGTTCGCCAATCTTCCGGCGCTCTCCGCATGACCGAATCCCTCGCGCAAGCCGCCGATCTGGAGCGCCCCGAGGACGCGGGCAAGACCGCCGCCGACCAGTCCGCCTTCTGGCGGGCTGAAATCGAGCGCGCGTCGAAGCACGAAAAGTCGTGGCGCGAGCGCAGCAAGAAAGTCGTCGAGCAGTACCGCGCTGATGGTCGCGCCGGCAAAGCGGACGGCGAGGCGAAGCCCGAGTTCAACATCCTGTGGTCGAACACCGAGACCTTGAAACCCGCGCTGTACTCGGCGACGCCGCGCCCTGACATCCGGCGCCGGTACCGCGACGAGGACAAGGTAGGCTCGGCCGTCGCGCAGGCGCTCGAGCGCGCGGTCAGCTTCGCCATCGACACCTACGACTTCGACGAGACCATCATCTCGGCCATCGAAGATTATCTCCTGCCAGGTCGCGGCATCGTGCGCGTGCGCTACATCCCGACGATGGCGAAGGGTGAGCCGCCGCGCGTGCCGGTTGAGGCCGAGGAAACCGTCGACGACGCGACGGGCGACGTGCTCGTGCGCGCGTTCATGCTGGAAGGCGAGGTACTCGGCGAGGATGTCGAAGTCCTGTTCGACGAGGATGCGCAGGGCTACTACATGATTGGCGTCGCCGAGGATGAAGTCGTCTGGGAGGAATCCCGCTGCGAGTATGTGCTGTGGGAGAACTTCCGCCAGTCGAGCGAACCGAAGTGGCGCGACAAGCGGTGGATTGCGTTCGGCGGCGAGATGACGCGCGATGAACTCGTCGCCGCTTTCGGCGAGGACAAGGGCAACGCCGTCATCCTCATGGGCAACAGCGCCGATGAGGGCGACACCGACGGCGAGGCCGCGTCGCTCAAGACCGCGTTCGTGTGGGAGATTTGGGACCGCGTGGAGAAGCGCGTCAGGTTCGTGTCCGACGGCTACAAGCAGGGGTTCCTTGCCGACCTCGACGACCCGCTGAACCTCATCAATTTCTTCCCGACTCCGGAGCCGCTCATCTCGGTCAAGACGAACAACTCGTCGATCCCGATTCCTGAGTACACGCTCTATCAGGACTTGGCGCGGGAGCTAAACTGCATCACCGACCGCATCAGCAAGCTCGTCTCGGCGCTCCGTGCGCGCGGTATCTACGACGCGCAGTACAAGGC
>CAMPKM010000472.1 GCA_946887155.1 uncultured Gemmatimonadota bacterium | reverse complement strand
GTGAGTATCAGCGCCGTCTACGGCTACTATTCGCTGCGATCGCCCGGTTTCCCAACGGAGCAGGTCCTCACAGCTACGATCGAGTTCGACCCTTCCGCCCAGGGACTGACCAACAATGGCCGCCTTGCCCTTCTCGAACAGCGACTCGAGGCCGAGCCGGGGTTCAAGGACGTCACATTCGCCACCGGTGTCGTGGGACAGGAACTGTTCTCGCGCTTCGAGTTCGACGACGAGGTGTCCGACAGCCTGCCACGGCGCTCGCCACAATTGCGGGCGCTCGCGATCGCGCCGGACTTCATGACCCAGTTTGGCGTGGCGCTGCGCGCGGGGCGCTCGTTCTCGTCCGGCGATTTCCGGTCGGGCGCCCGGACGGTAGTGGTGAACGAGGAATTTGTCCGCGAGTTCTTCGAAGGTCGCAACGTGATCGGTTTCCGCGTCCGGCATTACAGCCAGGGCAACAACCGCAGCGTGGCGGGGCGTGTCGACAGTGATTCCGGACCGGCATCGGGCAGTCGCGGTTCGAGTGCCGAAGCCGATGGCGAGTGGGGCTGGATGGAAATCGTTGGCGTCGTGGCCAACTTTCCGCCGAACCGGATGAATCCGGAGGCGTCGGAGTCGAGGGTGTACGAACCCATGCGAGAGGGCGAGCGCCATCCGGTTGTCATGATGCACGCCAACACGTCTGCACCTCCGGGTTCCCTTTCGACGCTCGTAACGCGGATCGGGCTCGCGCTGGATCCCGGTCTCCGCATCAACCGGGTGCTGCCGTTGGACGTCGTCTATCGTGAGGGCGCTCGGGGATCGGCGCGGCTCGCGTCATTGATGATGGCGCTGGTCACGGTCTGCGTCCTGGTCCTCTCGGGCGCGGGGATGTCGTCCCTCCTCTCCTTCACGGTGACCCGGCGGACGCGGGAGATCGGGATCCGGTCGGCGTTAGGCGCAGATCCGGGACGCATTTTGTTGAGCATCTTCGGGCGCGTGCTCGCGCAACTGGGCGCGGGGAGCGCGGTCGGGCTGTTCCTGGCGTGGTCGCTGAATCAGGGTACGAGCGGGGAACTGCTGGGTGAAAGTGGCGGCCTGGTCGTCGCAGGCGTGGTGCTCCTTGTGTCCGTCGCCGGATTCCTGGCCGCGTGGGGGCCGGCGCGGAGAGGGCTGCGGATCCAGCCGGCCGATGCGCTGCGTTCAGAATGACACCTGACGTCCCGACTATTTCCGCCGCGTCGGTGCCGTGAGGCCGATCCGCTGCATGACGGCCGGGTAGCGTGGATCGGTGCGCAACGTGTCGTACATCGATTCGGCCGCGAAAAAGATCAACCCGACGCCGCGCGTCTCGATCGCCCGGTTCAGCCACGTGAACGCAGCATCGCGATCGCCCAACCCGGCATAGATCGCCGCCACTCCTTCGGCGGGCACGTAGGAACGCCCCTCGAGCGCCTGCGCCTCCTTGAGCGCGTCGGCACGACGCCCCGCTCGCGCGTAGATGAAGCCGGCGATCCCCGACTCGTAACTGCCGAGCCTGACGCTATCGGGTGGAAGGGCGGCGATTGCCTCGGTATACCGGCCCTGTGCCGCGAGCACACGCGCGCGTTGCACCTTCGCGACCGGGTACGACGGATCGATCTCGAGCGTGCGCCGCAGCACCGAATCCGCCGCCTCGAACTCGTTCATCCACGAATAGACGGTGGCGATCCGCGCATTGGTAATCAATGCCAGCGGCTCCAGTTGCCTCGCGCGCTGCAGCGAAGCCATGGCGTCGTCGAGGCGACCTTGTGCCGCCAGCCCCCAGGTGCGGAAGAACCAGGTCTGCGACAGCGTGGAATCGAGGTCGATGGCGCGCGCGAGCTCCCGGTCCGCGGCGGCCCAATCCCACGTATTGAACGTATGGATGAGGCCTAACGACATGTGTGCCTCCGCCAGCGTCGCATCGAGCAAGATGGCGCGCTCGGCGGACTGGCGGGCCAGGGCGAACAGTTCCGTGGGCGCCGCACTGCCGGTCCAGGCTCGAATCGTATAGGTGTCGGCGAGGCCGGCGTGCGCGCGGGCGTAATTCGAGTCGATGGCCAGCGCCTGCTTGAAGTGTTCCTCGGCCTCCTCCATCGACGCCGCGGTTCGCAGGTCGAAGAAATGACGGCCCTTGAGGTAGCGATCGTACGCCTCGGCGTTCACCGTGTGACGCTCGGCGAGGCGAGCCCGCTCCCGGGGGAGGAGGCTCAACTGAAGGTTGTCGGCAATGGCGCCGGCGAGTTCCGTCTGCAGCGCAAGCACATCACCCCAGTTCCTGTCGTAGCGATCCTGCCAGAGCAGCGAGTCGGTGGCCGTGTCGTAGAGGCGTGCCGTGATGGTGACGCGGTCGCCATCGCGTCTCACCGACGCTTCGAGGATCCGCGACACATCCAGCTCCTCGCCGATCTGCCTCATGCTGAGGTTGCGACCCTTGTAGGCAAACGCCGCCGTCCTGGGCGTGACGCGGATCCGACCGATTTGTGCGAGTGCGGCGGTGAGTTCCTCGGTCAAGCCGTCGCTGAAATATTCATTCGCCGGGTCGGCGCTCATGTTCACGAAAGGAAGCACCGCGATCGACCCAGGCGCTGATCCTGTCCCGGCCACACGCCAGAACCACAGCGCGGCAGCCATCACCAGCGCAAGCACCGCCGCCACTGCCAATGATCGTCGTGAGAAGAAGGTCGCCTGACCGCGCTGTTCCCGCGCCCGGCCGCCTGACGCGGACAACGCGCCACCCAGTGCGTCATCGAGTGACTGCACGAACTCGCGTGCGGAACTGAATCGATGTGACGGCTCCTTGGCCATGGCCCGTCGCAGCACATCGTCAACAGCAGGTGGTATCATCTCGCGGAAGGCCAGCACCGAAGGCACGCTGTCCCGCAGGTGCTTCCCGAGGATCCGGTGCGCGGACTCGGCACGGAACGGCGGTACACCCGCCAGCATCTCGAAGACCACACAGCCGAACGAATAGATGTCGCTGCGCGCGTCGAGTTCATGGGATCCCGTTGCCTGCTCGGGACTCATG
>CAMPKM010000471.1 GCA_946887155.1 uncultured Gemmatimonadota bacterium | reverse complement strand
GCGGCCCTGAGCCGCGAGCCGCGTGCCACTCGCGCTCATCATCGACGACGAGCCGAATATCCGGCGGATGGTGGGGGCACTCCTCACCGCCGAGGGCTATGAGGTACGCGATGCCGCCGACGGCTCGTCGGGCGTCAACCTGGCCGTTCAGACGGACCCGGACGTCGTCCTGCTCGACCTGATGATGCCGGGCGGCATGGATGGCATGGCGACGCTTCAGGCGTTGCGGCAGAAGCGACCAGACCTGCCGGTGATCATGATGAGCGGGCGAGCCGGTCTGGCCGACGCGGTCAAGGCCACGCAACTCGGCGCCCACAATTTTCTCGAGAAGCCGCTGACTCCCGAAGGTGTGCTGCTCTCGATCAGCTCCGCCCTCGAACTGCGGCGGGCGCGGCGCGAAGCCGAGGCGCTCCGCGCCGAATTGGGGTTGTCGGGGGAAATGGTGGGCGACAGCGTCGCGATGAAGACCCTGCGGGAACTCATCGCCCGAGTGGCGCCCACCGATTCGCGCGTCCTGATCAGCGGCGAATCGGGAACAGGCAAGGAGCTCGTGGCCGCCGCGATTCACTCGGGAAGTGGGCGTCGCGACCACCCCTTCATCCGGGTGAACTGCGCTGCCCTGCCGCGCGACCTGGTGGAAAGCGAGATGTTCGGTCACGAACGCGGCGCGTTCACCGGCGCGGCCGAGCGACGGATCGGACGCTTCGAGCTCGCGCATCGAGGCACATTGTTGCTCGACGAAGTCGGTGACCTCGGTCCCGAAGCGCAGGCGAAACTGCTGCGGGCGATCGAGGCGCGCGAGATCGAGCGGTTAGGCGGCACGAAACCGATCCCCGTCGACGTGCGCATCGTGTCGGCAACCAACAAGGCGCTGCAGAAGGCCGTCCGGGATGGAACCTTCCGCGACGACCTGCTGTTCCGGCTGAATGTCATTCCGATCGAGGTGCCGGCGCTGCGCGAACGCACTGGGGACATTCCGGCGCTGGTCGCCCATTTTGCCGCGATGTTCCGGATCAGGACCGGCCGCGCCAACAGCGACTGGTCCGCTGACGCGATGGCGCAGTTGCAGCGTTATGCATGGCCGGGAAACGTGCGCGAGCTGGCGAACATCGTCGAGCGACTGGTCATTCTCCATGCCGGCCAGCGAGTCACACCGCGTGAAGTGGCGCAGGTGCTGCCGTCGTCGGATGCGTCGCCCGTTCGGCCCGCTGGGTTGCCGGACGTGGAGGCGGTCGAAACGTCGCTCACGGAATTGCTCGATGAGTACGAGCGCGCCCTGATCGTACGGGCGCTGGCGTCGGCACACGGCAACATTGCCGAGGCAGCCCGGCGCCTGAAGACCGATCGGCCCAATCTCTACCGCCGGATGAAGCGGCTCGAGGTGGCGGGTGAACCTGCGGTCAGCGATCAGCGATCGGCGTTCGGAAACTGACGATCCGGTTGCCCGGAGCCTCAACCCGGCCGAACTTCCCGTTGCGGGGTCAGACCCGGGGTCAGACCCGGGGTCTGACCCCGGGTCTGACCCCGAACTGAGCTAGACTGACCTTGTTGATCCGTGCTGACGTCGTTCTGACCCTGTTCGGACCCTTTTCGATGCGTTTGGGAGTTGTCGCGCACCTTCTACTCTCCGGGGCGATTGCCCTGCAGGCACAGGAACCGCAAGGCGCGGTTCTCGAAGTGCGCGACCTGCGTTCGGTGCCGCGCGACATCGCCGATGAGGTGCAGCAGATCTTCAATGCACCCCGGACCCGGAGAGTCTCGGGCGACCTGACGGTCTCCGCTTCCGACGTCATCGACGGAGACCTGGCGGTCGTGGGCGGACAGGTTGCCGTGAATGGGCGCGTCACAGGCCGCATCATCGCCATCAACGGCAATGTCGTCGTTCGGAGCGCGGGTCGTGTCGACGGGACAGTGATCGCGATTGGTGGCACGGTGTCGGCGATCAGCGGCGGCGAGATAGCAGGCACGACGAGGTCGTACCCGGAACGTGTTCTCGTGGAGGCGTCGCCGGAGCGCGTCGTCGTGCGCGACGAAACAGACGACGAGCGCTGGTATCGCCGACGCATGACGCCCCGCGAGGGATCAGGCGGACAGTTGCGGTTGGTGACCGCGCGAACGTACAACCGCGTGGAAGGTCTTCCACTCCTGCTCGGCCCACGCGCCTACAAGGATTTTTCGTGGGGGCGAGTCACCGCCGATGCGATGGGCGTGTTGCGGAGCGCCGACCGATTCCAGCTCAAGAGCGAGAACCTCGGTCACATGCTCCGCGTCGAGCTGCAACTCGGTGGCGATCGCGGGATCCGGCTTGCGGGACGGCTGGAGGACGTGGTCTCGCCGGTCGAGGATTTTCACCTGTCCGATTCCGAGGTGGGGATCGCGTCATTCCTGTTGCACCGCGATTATCGCGATTACTACAACCGCCACGGCGGATCGATCAGCGCGCAGGGGTTTGTCGGCCGTAACCTGGACGCGACCATTTCCTGGTCGGACGAAACCTGGTCCGTGCCTGACGCGCGTGACCCGTGGTCGCTCCTGCGAGACAACCAGGACTGGCGACCGAACCCGGTGCTCGATGCCGGGCGATTCCACCTGCTCCGGCTCGGGGCGCGATACGACACGCGGAACGACGACACCGACCCGTGGTCCGGGTGGCACATCACCGGTGAATACGAGTACGGTGTCGGCCGAATCACCGCCTACGGTCCGACGTCCCGGGCGATCCGGGACATCAATCCCCGCGGGAGGAATGCGTTCGATCGCGTGCTGCTCGATGTGCGGCGATACAACCGGATCTCGGCCGAAGGGCAGATCAACTTCCGGCTGGTCGCGGGCGGCTGGTTGAGTGGTGACGACCTGCCGCTGCAGCGCCGGTACTCGCTAGGCAGCGTGGGCACGTTACCGGGGTATGATTTCCGCCAGGTCCTGCCGGGGACGGACTTCCTGACCTGCGCCGGATCGCGAGCGGATGGAGCGCCCGGTGGCCCGCGCGTGCCCGAAGGCGTGCCGGCGCAATGCGAGCGGTTTGCGCTTGGGCAGG
>CAMPKM010000470.1 GCA_946887155.1 uncultured Gemmatimonadota bacterium | reverse complement strand
CCCGAGGCGCGCGCATTCGGCCTCGCGTTCGGCAACCGCCAGTTCCACCGCGCGGGCAAACCCGACGGACATCGCGACGTTTTCGGTGCCGGGGCGGCGGCCGCGGTCCTGTGAGCCGCCGTGCAGCAGCGGCGTCACCGGCGCGCCGCGCCGGATGAACAGCGCGCCGATGCCCTTCGGGGCGCCGACCTTGTGGCCCGAGATCGAGAGGTAGTCGACCGGCAGCGCCTTCGTGTCGATGGCCACCTTGCCTAACGCCTGGACCCCGTCGCTGTGAAACAGGACGCCCCGCGCCCTGGCCGCTTCCGCCAGCGACGGAATGTCCTGGACGGTGCCGACCTCGTTGTTGACCCACATGACGGAACAGAGCGCGACGTCATCCGTGAGCGCGGCGTCGAAGTCCGCGCGATCGACGACGCCATCGCGGCCGACCTTCAGGAGGCGGGTGGTGCCGCCCTCCTCCTCGATCTCGTCGACGGCCGCGAGAACGGCCTTGTGCTCGATGGGCGTGGTGACGACGGCGGGCTTTGTCCGGCGCAGCGCCCGCCACGCGCCCAGGACGGCGAGGTTGTCGGCTTCGGTTCCGCCTGACGTAAAGCAGATCTCGTCGGCCGACGCTCCCAGTGCGCGCGCCAGCCGCTCCCGGGCCTCATCGAGTGCGACTCGCGCCTCACGTCCCCAGCGATGCGTGCTCGACGGATTTCCGAATCGCGGCCCAAAGAACGGAAGCATGGCTTCCAGGACTTCCGGCCGGACCGGCGTGGTCGCGGAATGATCGAGATAAATGGGTTCGCGCATGGAGATCGAAATATAAACGGGAGAGGGGGGACAGGAACGTGAGGGCGTGAGGGCTTAGGACGTGAGGTCGTGAGGTCGTGAGGTCCTGCAATCCGATCTCACGATCTCACGATCCCGCGACCTCACGACCTCAGTCCAGCGCCAGCTTCCCCCTCCGGAACCTCGCCATCGCCATGAGGATGAGGATCGTCGACGCGGACAGGAGGATCAGGCTCGCCCACGCGACCAGCCGGCCCGTACCCAAGGCGGTCAACCGGCTGGCCAGCGTGAGACGCCCCTCCGCATCGAGGAACTGCACGAACAGGACCGGACCGATGAAGAGCACCATCATGATGATGCCGAGGGTCTGCTGTGCCTGACGAACCGTCGCGGCCTTGAGCGAGATGAACACGCCGACGCCGGCGAGTGTCGAGCAGGCCAGCGTCACCAGCACGAACATGTAGGCCAGGTGCGCGGCGTCGGGTGCGAGAACCCCATCGCCGTAATGCCGGATCGTGAGCGTGATGGCACCGACGAATACGTTCGCGAACGTGAACACCAGGCCGTAGAGAATCGCGGCGAGCACCTTGCCCAGCAGGATCGACGTATCCGACAGCCGCGTCGACAGCAGCGTCTCCAGCGTGTGGCGCTCGCGCTCGCCGGCAAACGCATCCGCGATGAGCGTCGACACCATGCCTGACGAGAGCAGGGGCCAGTAGGCCAGCATCAGCGGTGACGTCATCCAGAGTGGGCCCATCTGCAGCGGCGTGACGATCCCCAGCATGAGCAGCACGATGAGCGCCGACAGCCCGCCGCGCCTGAGCCGCAGCAGTTGATCGCGGAACTCGAGCCATTCCTTCCACGCGACGGTGAAGATGTCGCGCATCATGACGTGCGCCCCGCATTGCCTGGCATCGCGTCGTCGTTGACCAGTTCGAGAAATGCTTCCTCGAGACTCTGCCGGTTGCGCCGCACTTCCTCGATCCCCACGCCGCGCCCGACGAGCATTTCGATCACGGGCGCGACGCTCGATCCATCGCGCAGGCGAAGGTCGATCGCCCCATCCTGCATCGACGCAGCCGCCACCCCCGGCATCGCCAGGATCGCCTGGAGCGCGGCCTCATCGAGGCCGGTACCGGTCACCCGCACCAATGCTCCATCGTCAGGTCTCAGTGATGACGGCGGACCGAGGGCGGCGAGCTTCCCGCGGCGAATGACGCCGACCAGGTCGCAGAGGCGCTCCGCTTCCACCAGGTTGTGCGTCGTCAGAAAGATCGTGACGCCCTGTCCGGACGCGAGCGAAGCAAGATCCTCGCGCAACGCCGCGCTGGCGACGGGATCGAGACCCGCCGTCGGCTCGTCGAGAAACACGAGCGGCGGTCGATGAAACACGGCGCGCGCAACGGCGAGTTTCTGCTTCATGCCGCGGCTCCACTTGCCCGCGGGCTCGGAGCGGCGGTCCCAGAGGCCGAACTGTTCCAGAAGCTCCTTCGTGCGCCCGCGCCGGTCACCAGCCGGCATCCGCCAGACGCGGCCGGCAAAATCGAGATTCTGCTCGGCGCTCAGCCGCTCGTAGATCCCGTTATGCTCGAGCAACGCACCGGACCGCTCGCGGATCCGGTCGCTTTCGCTCCTCGTGTCGAAGCCGAGGACGCGGGCCGTACCGGCCGTGGGCTCCACGAGTCCCAGGAAAGCGCGGATCGCCGTCGTCTTGCCGGCGCCGTTAGGCCCGAGGAAGCCGAAGACGATGCCCGCCGGCACCTCCAGCGACAGGTGGTCCAGCGCGCGAATCGGCCCGAAGTCGCGGACCAGGCCATCGGCCAGGATGGCGGGCGCGCTCACGCGTCGTTCAGTGAACGCAGGACGGCACGCACCGGCGCGGCATCGAGTCCCGCGAACCGGACCGGGAACGCCGACAGGTAGTAGCGCCCCGCGGTGACGTTCGTCAGGTCGAGGTTCTCGAGCACGAAGGCCCCGCCGGCGAAGAGCGCCCGGTGGACGTCGAGCGACTTGCTGTCCCGGCTGTCCACCGATGGCGCATCGACACCGAGCAACCGGAGTCCGCCGGCGAGCAATCGGGGAATTTCGTCGGGGTCGATCCACGGCCACCGTTCCGGAAACGAACCATGGGCGATGCTCCGGCCGGTGCGGACCAGCAGCCGGCCGCCCTCGACGCGGTCGCCCATGCCTAACGCCGACGATGTCAGCGGGCCGTCCTGGCCGGACACGTCGACCACGGTGGCGGGGCCGGCGAACGGCGGCA
>CAMPKM010000469.1 GCA_946887155.1 uncultured Gemmatimonadota bacterium | reverse complement strand
GTCAGACGCTGTTTCCGAGAAACGGGGTCAGACGCCGTTTTCCGGTTCCACGCGTTTTGAAGACAAACCGCCAAAAGACGCCAAGTGACGCCGAGGCACCGCCATCTAGGTCGTTCTCGCTTTCCCGGGTCGCGAACCTGGCGTTCTGGGGGCCAGGAAACGGGGTCAGACGCCGTTTTCTGGAAATGGCGTCTGACCCCGTTTCCGAGCTTGAATATGGTCTGGTAACTAGACTATATTTTGGCCATGACGCTGGCCGAGTTCAGTTTGCTGGTCGATGCGCCGCCAAAGTGGGTGCTGAATACGCGCGCGCTTCTGCGTGACACGAATCCTTATTCGATGAGGGTCGCGGAGCGTCTGGCGGTCGTGCGCGTACTCAACGCTGAACTTGGCATCCCTCTGGCGCGTGCCGACAAGCTCGCACGGGCCGCTGTCACCGCGCGGACCGTGACGCGTGTTCCGTTGTCCGATGGGACCATGACACTCGAGATCGATTTCGGGCGGATCGAGGCGGCCGTCGCCACTCGCGCTTCGCAACTGGCCACAATGCATGAACCGAGACGCCCCGGTCGGCGGCCCGGCAGGACCGCTGCCCCAGTGCGCGCTGCCGAACGCTACGGCATCGACATCGGGTTGCTGAAGTCGAACCTCGCCCGCAGTCCGGCGGCGCGTTTGCGCCAGCTCGACGCCATGGCCGCCTTCCGGTCGCGCGTCCGGCGGCGCTCTGCGCGTTAGGCGCCGATGTTCGAACAGATCATCTCGGCCCTCGTAGCTGCGGGCGTTCGCTTCGTCGTGATCGGTGGGGTCGCGGCCACGATTCAGGGATCGGCCAGGCTCACCAACGACATCGACATCTGCTACGACACGTCACCGGACAACGTCGACAGGCTCGTCAGGTTGCTCACGCGCTGGAAGGCATACTTGCGAGGCGTGGAGCGCGGCCTGCCGTTCATCCTCGACGCGCGTGCCTTCCGGACGACGCCCATCATGACGCTGACAACGACGATGGGTGATATCGACGTGCTGGATGTCGTTCCCGGTGTCGGCGACTACAAGGCTGTGGTAAGGCAGTCAGAAGCCGTGGACATCGGTGACGTTGAGTTCAGGTCATTAACGCTCGAGGCACTGATCGCCTCGAAGAAGGCGGTCCGCCGGCCAAAGGACGTCGAGCAACTGATCGAGCTCGAAGCGCTCCTTGCATTGCGTCGTCGAACCGGGAAATAGAGACTTTTTCGCGGTTCCGCTGGATCACCTCGAGACGCGGGGAAACGTGCTTTGTACCCCTCCACGTCGTGGTACTATCTGCTGCCTAACGCCCCAAGGACGGTGTCGCCCCAGCAGAGAACCCGGCCGCGCTTGTCGAGTCCACAGGCATGCGTCGAGCCGGCCTTGATCGTCCGGAACAACGTTCCGCCCGCAACGAGTGCTGGCGCCAGCGTTTCACTGTCGGCCACGTCCGAGCCCGCGTGATCGTACGCACCCCAGCACCAGGCACGGCCCGACTCGGTGAGCGCACAGGAGAGAACCCCGCCGCTGGCCACCTCGAGGAACTTGCCGGACCGATTGATCTTTACCTCGGCGGGAGTGCGTACGAGCGGCACGCCCGGCCCGTACGCGCCCACCTGCCCGGCACTGTTCGCGCCCCAGCAGTACACGCGACCCGACTCGCTCAACACACAGGCGTGGGTCGAGCCGGCGGAGACCTGCCGGATGCGTTCCGGCATCTCGACCTTTACCGGCCGGAGCGCACAGGCGACCGGGTTCACTTCGCCGCATCGGTCGGGCGCCTCGGTTCCGATCACGCCATCGATATTCGATCCCCAACAGAGCACGTCGCCCGACTCGGTAACGCCGCACGTGAATCCGAGGCCGGCCGACAATCCGGAAAAGCGGGCGACCGTATCGACTTTGGTAGGACTGGCCACCATGGACGTCGAGAGACCACCGGTGCCGGTACCAGTTTCACCATCGACATTCCAGCCCCAGCACAGCGCGTACTTCTCGGCGTCCAGCACGCAGGCGTGCCGGCGGCCCGTCGCGAGGTAGGTCGCAGGTCCGGGCAGCGTCACTTCGCGCGGTGTGGCGCCTCCCTCCGGCCAACCGGGGACCACTCGTTCCGATCCCCAGCAGAACACGCGGCCATCGGCCGTGCGTCCGCAGGTATAGCTGCCACCAACGCCGACATCGACGAATGGTCGATCCGTCCTGACCCGGCGCGGCAACCGGCTGATCTCGCGCCGGCCGTCGCCTAACGCCGATTGGCGTCCATCGCCCCAGCACCAGGCATTTCCATCGAGGGCAACGCCACAGGAATGAGAGAACCCGGCGCTCAAGGCCTGGAACGTGAGACCGGGCGCGGTGCAGGCGGCCGTGGTTCGCGTCCCGCATTGCGCCCGTTGCGCGTCAGCATGACTCGCGCCAATGGCTAGCGTCAGGCCCACGACTCCCAACCCGTATCTCATCAGGCTTTCCGGATGATTGGGTGAATTGTCCCTCGAATCAGCATTCGGCTCGAGTTCATCGTCGGCGGCAACGGCCGTCTACTTCGTCCAGATCAGGACCACGCCGCACCGACCATTCAGGGACTGGTATTTGGGCGGTGCGGTGACGGAACGTGGGTACACTTCAATCCCGGCAATCGTACTGGCGGGAACAAAGTCGTTGATGAAGATGTGGCTATCGTCGAGTCTTTGCGCCGTAGACAGTGCATAGAACCGGTTTCCGTCGATGTAGATCTCCAGCGGGCATCCATCGAGACCCTGCAACTGCCAGCCTTTCCGACCCTGGCCAACGATGCCGGTAGCGACAAGCTTCACCCTGACCGGGCCGCGACCTTGAAAGAAGTCTGTAACACGACCCCCTCGACGACTGTCCAGTTCTTCCGGCGTTATGAAGAACCCATTGTTGATGCCGCGCTCGACATCGTTCATCCGGTCATAGAACCCACGAATCGCCAGTGACGCGGACCGCGCAACCGCCACGGTCACCGCATCGAGCGTTCGTGACGCCGAAGCCAGCACGACCCGAATAGCGCTATCGGGCCACGG
>CAMPKM010000468.1 GCA_946887155.1 uncultured Gemmatimonadota bacterium | reverse complement strand
GGGACGGAGGAGGGACGGAGGAGGGACGGAGCAGGGACGGAGGAGGGACGGAGCAAAATGACCCGGCGAGCCGGTCGCCGAGCGGGATTTTGCTGCTTTTTCAGTTCGGGGTCGCGGTCTACGGCGGGTACTTCGGTGCCGGGATCGGGATCCTCATGCTCGCCGCGCTCGGCTTCATGGGGTTCACCAACATCCACCGGATGAATGGCCTGAAGAACTGGGGCGGGCTGTGCATCAATGTCACCGCGGCGGCCACGTTCGTCTTCAGTCACCTGGTCGATTGGCCGACGGCGATCTCGATGGCAGTCGGAGCGATTGCCGGTGGCTACCTGGGGTCACGATTGGCGCAGCGAGTTCCGAAGCAGGTCGTGCGGGCCCTGGTCGTCCTTATCGGATTGAGTGCGTCCCTCTGGCTTTTCGTTCGATGACGATCCCCGCTGAAGACGATTCCCGCTTGAAAACGATTTCCGCTGTGAAGGAACGCGGACTACTCAGATGACACGGATGAACACTGAAGGGCATTGGTGAAACCGGGGCACCCTGCAACCGGTGGCCGCCCACTCACGTCAGGGTGCCCCGGTTTCACCAAGGCAGTACCGCGTTTTCCGTGTCGTCCGCGTCGTCCGCGTTCCAACTGAGAAAATCGTCCTTAAGCGACACCAGATCTGATCGCCTTTCTAACGGCATCGACAAAGACGTCGATCTCGGTCGGGGTCGTGTAGATGCTCGGCGTAATCCGCAGTCCGTGGAATTCGTCGTGGATGATCGGGGTGGTGCGGATACGATGCTTGTTCCACAACCACCCAAAGAGCTGGCTCGTGTCGAGTCCTTCGATCGTGAGCAACGCGATGCCGCATGATTGCGTGTCGTTCAGTGGAGTGGGAACACTTACCCGCGGACTCTCCGCCATCAGCGCCTTCGCCCATCGATCGCGCAGGTAGCGCAGGCGTGCTGCCTTTCGCTCGAGCCCGATTCCACGATTGAATGCCACGGCGACCGCAATCGCGTTGTGGTTGGCGGCTGGATGAGTCCCGATCTCCTCGAACTTGCGGATGTTGGCGTCCATCTCGGCGGGCGCAGCCATCAACGGCCAGAGCGAACGGATCCTGTCGCGGCGCACGTAAAGGAAGCCCGTGCCGATCGGCGCGTGCAGCCATTTGTGAAGGCTGGTGCCGTAATAGTCCACGTCGAGCTGGTCGCGCGTGAACGGGAAATGCGCGAACGCATGCGCGCCGTCCACGAACAAGGCGATGCCCCGCTCCCGGGCCAGTTTCGAGATTTTGTTCACCGGGAAGATGTGTCCGGTGAGGTTGGTGATGTGCGTGATCTCGATGGCGCGTGTCTGGGGTGTGATCGCCTGCCGGAACCGGTTGACGATGTCGTCGTCGGACCCCGGTGGTCCGCCGAGGGAGATCGTTTTCACGACAATGCCATCGCGACGCGCGCGCTGGCCCCAGGTCGTCATCATCCGTCCGTAATTCTGGTTGGTGATGATGACTTCATCGCCGCGCTTCAGGTCCAGGCCCAGGATCATGGTCTCCTGCGACTCGGACGCGTTGCGCGTTATCGCCATTTCCTCGGGATCACAACCGAACATCAAGGCCAGGTCCCGCCGGCAGCTTTCGATGCGCGGCTCGAGGACGTTCCACATGTGATCGACGGGGATCTCGTTCGAGAACCGAAGATCGCGGATCATCGCTTCCATCACGCTGATCGGTGCGGGGCTGCAGCCACCGTTGTTCAGGTTGATCAGCGTCGGGTCGGTATCGAACGCCCGCGAGATTTCCGACCAGTAATCCTCTTCGGACGCGACCGCGGAAGCAGTCTTGCCTTCCACCATCCGTTCCGCGCTGAACAGCGACCTGAACGCGCCGGCGTTCATCACAGGAAGCGCGAATCCCGCTCGGGCGAGAGAGCCTACAAAGGCGCGTCGATTCGTCATGGTCCGCTCGGAGGAAAGGGCGCAACCAAGTTCAGAGCGCCGAACGCAAAACGCAACGTACGGATGCCTGAGAGCTGATGGCGTACGGCCGTAGCCGTCAGCCGAGCTTCTTTGGTTGCGGCAGGTCCACGGTGAAAAAGAACCTCGTCCCCTTCTCCAACTCGGTCGACACCTGCAATTCGCCACCCATGGCCCGGATGAGCTTCTGGCAGATGGACAGGCCGAGGCCAGCGCTCGAAAACGCGTAATCACCTGGCGTCTGTCGTTGCCGGAACGCCTCGAACAGGCTGCCCATGACGTGCTCGGGAATTCCGCGTCCGGTATCCTGCACCGAGAACTCGACGAGCGAGCGATCGAGCTCGCGGCACGTCATGCACACCGAACCGGTGTTGGTGAACTTGATCGCGTTCGTGGCGAGGTTGAGCAGGACGCGATTCAATGCGGACGGATGACCAAGCCTGACATCCGCCGAGGGACCGCTTGCTTTCAGCTCGAGACGCTTCTCCTCCGCCATCGGGCGCAAGATGTCCATGATGGACTGGAGCACGTCGGACACGGAGAACGGGATCTGTTCCGTGTCGACCAGCGTCGTCCCGCCGCGGGCGAGTTCGATGACGTCACCGGCCAGTGAGCTCAGGCCAAACGCTGCGCTGTACACCAGGCCGAGTTGGCGCTGCTGAATCGGTGAGAGATCTCCTCCGGCGCCGGCGCGAAGGCGTTCGGCCAGGATCAGGATCGAACCCAGCGGCGACCGCATGTCGTGCGCCATCTCGACCACGAGCTGTTGTGCATCCTGTCCCGTCAGCCGTGAGGCGAAACGATGCGCGGCGTCGAGGTCGAGTCCGTCCTGGACGCGTTCCATCGCGCGGAGAATGGCGACGACGTCGGCGGACCGGTCGCGCACATCGGGCGCTTCGGCGTGCTCGAGGAAGGCGCGGCGCAGCCGCTCGAGGATGCGTCGCGCGGGCACGAACGGCGGCAGTCCCTGGACATCGGCCGATCCGCCGACCGCGCTCCGTCGAACGGCATCGGCCAGCACGCCGATGGCCGACCGGAGGTCGATCTGGGTCGAGGTGGCGTGAGGCCCCAGAGACCAGGAGCGGGCT
>CAMPKM010000467.1 GCA_946887155.1 uncultured Gemmatimonadota bacterium | reverse complement strand
ATGCCCAGGAGCTCTGCGAAAGGACGACCGGTCTTGTTCTCCAGGTTCGTTACGCCGCGGTCCGTCGTCTGGATGATCGAGCTGAGAAAGCTGACTTCGTCCGTGGCGAACGCGTCGGTCAGATAACGCATGAATGACCAGGAGCTGCCGTAATGGACCGCGTCGTTGTTGTCCGTGATCGACTTCGTTCCGGGCGAGGAATAATGCTGGTAGAGGAAGCCGAAGTGATGCAGGATGCCTTCGGCGGGATCGGGGCAGCCGCCGGTAGCGGGGGCGTAGTCGCATAACGGCCCATCACCCCAACCGATGTCCTGCCTCGGACCGCGACCGTACATGCCGCGCGCCCACACTTCGCTCGCCTGCTGCGCCGTGGCCTCCTCGAGCCATGATTCTTCCAGCTGCGACGTGCTCGCATTGAGGAAATAGCGCCACGCATACGACAGGATGTGCTTTGCTTCGTGGATCAGCGTGCCACGAATGAGGCGGCGCCACAGCTCGATCGACCAGCCCGCATCGGGATCCGGAATGAGGGCGTAGAACGCCTCGGCCACGTTGCTGGCGGGGCACCCGAAGGCGGTCGTCCCGTCTGGCAGTTGCTGGTCTTCCCTGGGGAAGAAGTCGCACAACTGGACGAATCCCAGGACCTGGTTCGTCTGCCCGTTGATCACGTAGTTGTTCACCCGCGGGGTGAACAAGGCGAGCATCCGGCCGTTGTTGTCGAGCGCCGAATCGACGACGAGCGGGTCACCGAACACGAGCAACTGGTCGAACATGTCCTGGTCGAATTCCTCACCGATCTTCTGGAACTCGACGTCCATCTGGTTGGCACGAGGCGACGCGGGATCCTCGAGGATGATCATCCGCGTCCCGGAATACACGACCCGGAAGTTCACCTCGACGAAGTTCGTGGCGCTCGAGAGCGACTGCCTGACGCGGTAGGTGACGATGTCACCAACCGCGGGCGGCGGAACGGTCGCCATGGCCGTCAGTGCGCCGCCGCTCAGTGAGCGTTTCAGCGCGGCTCGTTGCTTCAGGCGGGGATTGCCGAGGCTGGCGGCCAGCTGTCGCTCCGATTCCATGAAGGACGCATGTGCGCGAAGGTGGTTCGTCATGCGATCGTCGGGCAGCGCCCAGCGTGGCGGCTGCGAGGGCGCCAGGTGCTGCTGGGCACTGGCACTGATGGCGGCGACGCCGGTCGACGACGCGCCGGTGAGCCTGAACGACGTCTGGACGGCGGAATTGGCGGCGTGATTGAACGCGGTGATCAGGTATTTGCCGCCGGTGCCAGTGTACTCGTTGCAGAGCAGGTCCGACTCGCCGGTAAACAGGTGGTACTCACCGACGGCCAGTGTCCGGGCCGTGGCCACGCGCAGCTGGACGGTGGCCGTCGCCGTATCGCCGCCGACGACGAGAGCAATGGGCACCGGTCCCGTCGCTGAACACGGCAACTGGGACGTTGACGGCACGGTGAACGTGATCGATGTCGGGGACGCGGCCGTGATCGTCGCGGCGATGCCGTTCACCAGGAGCACGTTCTCACCGATGGTAGGACCGAAGTTCGTGCCGGTGATCCCGCCGGGACCGTCGGGAATCAGGATCGTCGACGGCGTTCCGGTGATCTGCGGCGACACGAGGTTGCGAACGCTGACGCTGATCGAGTCCGTTCGGCCGTCGACAGCAGCGCGGATGAACACGCTCCCCGACGTGACGCCGGTGACGACGCCTGCCTGCGTCACGGTGGCACGGGCCACGTTCGCGCTCGACCAGTTGATCGGACGACCCGTAATCGGCTGACCCGACCCGCTCTGTGGCTGCGCCGACAGCGTCAGCGACTCACCCACGCGCACGCTGGGATTGGCCGGCGTGATGGCAATGAACGCAATCGGCACCGGTGTCACCGTCATGGCGAGGTTCCCGATGACGCCGTCAACGGTCGCGCTGATGGTGACCGGTCCTGGCGAAGCCGCGGTAATCAAGCCAGCGCTGCTGACGGACGCGATGTTCGCGTCGCTCGAGTTGTAGGTGGCGGTCCGCCCGCTGAGCTGGGAGCTCGACGCGTCGTAGTAGCGAACGGTGGCCTGCGTCGTCTGCCCGACCTGCAAGGTCGCGTTCTGGGCCGTGATTTCGACTCGCGCGACAACACCGGGAGGGTTCGTGGTTCCATCACCTCCGCCACCACAGGAAGCGGCCGCGGCGACGAGCGCGAGGGAGGCGAAGGTCCGCGCGATGCGCGAAGCGATTCCGATTCTGGACATCTGGATCCCGTGGGGAAGAAGGCAAACGGGGCAGGACAAAAGCTAAAAGATTTGGGACTCGGGAGGGGATATCCGGGACGCTGGTTGGCGTTTCGTCACTGGGTATCTTTCCCTGTGGAAACGGCGCTGGAACTCATGTTCTGCGCCTTCGCCTGACGGTCTTTTCTCGTCAATGGCCATTGGCCATTGGCCAATCGTCAATCGTCAATCGTCAATCGAGGTCTCCCATGAGTGCTCCCGTCGCCGAGCCCACTGCGCGCGCGGCTTCCCCGTCCGGGGCTAATGACACCGGCCACACCACGTCACCCGGTCTCATCGCCTTCAACGGCATCCGCCGGGTCCCGCCTCCGGTCAACGAGCCAATTCGATCCTACTCACCCGGTTCACCGGAGCGTGCCGCGCTGAAGGCTCGCCTGGCGGCGATGTCCACCGAACGGGTGGAGATCCCGATCATCATCGGGGGCGAGGAATTCCGCTCCGGTGAAATCGTGCAGGCAGTGATGCCGCACGCGCATGGCCATGTGCTGGCCGACTGGCACAAGGCGACGCCGAAGCACGTGGACATGGCGATCGCCGCCTCTCGTAAGGCACAGGCGGAGTGGGCCAACTGGCCATGGGAAGCACGAGCCGCGGTTTTCATGCGGGCGGCGGAGCTGCTCACCACCACGTGGCGGGACACGGTGAACGCGGCCACGATGCTCGGCCAGTCGAAGACGGCCTTCCAGTCGGAGATCGATGCGGCGTGCGAGCTGATCGACTTCTGGCGCTTCAACGTCCACTACGCCAAGCAGATCC
>CAMPKM010000466.1 GCA_946887155.1 uncultured Gemmatimonadota bacterium | reverse complement strand
TCGCCAATCGTCAATCGTCATTCGTCAATCGTGAATCGTCAATCACTTCCTCGTTCTCCCCAGCGCATCTCGAATCAACGCGGCGAGATCGCCGGCGCCAGCTCCGGCGGTGATGGCTTCCCGGACCGCTTTGTCGGCGTCTGGCTGAGCCACTCCGAGCGAGACCAGCGCGCGGACGGCGTGATCGGCACCGGGCGCGGACGGCGCGGTGCCCGGCGCGGCGTCACCCGACAGGTCATCCAGCTTGTCGGCCAGGTCCAGCACCAGTTGCTGCGCTTTCTTGCGACCGACACGGGGGACCGACTGCAGGGTCTCCACATCCTTCTCCCGGATGGCGCGCACCAGCCGGTCGGCGCTGAAGCGAGAGAGCATGCCTAACGCGAGCGACGGGCCCACACCAGTGGCGGCGAGGAGCCTGCGGAACACCGCCCGTTCCCGCGCTGACCCGAATCCGTACAACAACCATTCGTCGTCGCGCACGACGAGATGCGTGAACAACGTCACCGCATCGCCTTTCGGCGGCAGCCCCTCGAACGTGCCAAGCGGGATGGCGACTTCGTACGTCACGCCGCCGCCGGTCGTGATTTCCACGCGCTCGACATCGCGCGTGACGAGCGTACCGGCGACCTGCGAGATCATCGAGTCCGATGGCCGGTGTGTGTGTTCCGGGCGCCGCTGGTGAACGCCGCCACGTGCGACGTCAGCACGTAGGTCACCGCGGCGGCCACGCCGTCGGATGCGTCAGCGGGTTCAGGGGCGCTGCGCAGCCGCAGGAGCCGGGTCAGCATGAACTGCACCTGCTCCTTCGTCGCGCTCCCGGTGCCGGCGATGGCCTTCTTCACTTCGGCGGGCGGGAACTCGTGAATCGCCACGCCGGCATTCTCCCCCGCCAGCAGCACCACGCCCCGCGCATGGCCTAACGCCAGCGTCGTGCGAACGTTCCGGGAATAGAAGACGTCCTCGACCGCCAGGTGATCAGGCTTGTGCCTGGCGATCAACTCGGCGATGCCCTGGTGGATCTCCCGCAGCCGCGAGGAGAGCGGATCCCGCGCCTTCGTGCGGATCACGCCGCACTCCACCAGCCGCATGTCGATGCCTGACGAGCCGTTCCGGGACCGGCTCGTCGCGCGTTCGTCAAGAACGAGTCCGTACCCCGTGACCGCCGTCCCCGGATCGATTCCGAGGACTAGCACACCCCATGCCCCATGCTCCATGCCTCGTGCCCCATCGAAGCTTCACGCTGCACAAGGCCGCACGCGGCGGGCCCGAAGCTCTCGATCACGACCGCAGGCCCGAAGCGCTCGATCACGACTGCAGTCCCGACATCACCGACGCGTCGATGTCGAAGTTTGCATCGACTTTCTGTACGTCGTCGAGTTCGTCGAGCGACTCGATCAGGCGCAGCACCGCTTCCGCGTCCGCGCCGGCCACTGAAACCGTCTGCTTCGGGATCCACGCCACCTCGGACTCGGTGGCGACGATGCCCTTCTGCTCCAGTGCCGCCTTCACCGTGTGGAACGACGCGACATCCGTGCTCACGATATACTGATCTTCTTCGCGCACGAAATCCGAGGCGCCGGCCTCGAGAGCCGCTTCGAGCGTTTCATCTTCGTCATACTTCGAAGCGTCGAGATAGATCTGGCCTTTCCGTTCGAACATCCACGACACCGAATTCGTCGCGCCCATGTTGCCGCCACCGCGTGACAACTTGAATCGCACGTCAGCGACCGTGCGCGTGGCGTTATCGGTGAGCGCCTGGATCATCAACGCCACGCCACCGGGGGCAAACGCCTCGTACAGTACCTCGACGTAGTCGACGCCTTCCAGTTCCCCCGTCCCCTTCTTGATCGCGCGCTCGATGTTGTCCTTCGGCATCGACGACGCCTTTGCCGCATCGATCGCCGTACGGAGCCGCGGATTCCCGTCGGGATCGCCGCCACCCTGCTTGGCCGCGACCGTGATTTCACGAATGAGCTTCGTGAACAGCGCGCCACGCTTCTTGTCGGTGGCCGCCTTGTAGTGCTTGATCTGCTTCCATTTACTGTGACCAGCCATTTCCTCGTCGGATTGGAGTCAGTCAGGGAGACAAATATAGGGAAATGGGCCAAAGGTCACAGGCCGGAGACCGCAGGACAGATCAGGGCACCTCGGCTCTCGGCGGCCATTCGCCGGCCAGGAACTCGATGAGGGATTCCAGCACCGTCTTCCGATCCTCGAGAAAGGGGAGGTGGCCGACGTTCGGGAGCCAGAGCAACCGGGCACCGGGGACGCGACGAGTCCATTCCCTGGCCCCCTCGGGATTGGCGACGAGGTCGAGCCGGCCGTGCACGACCAGCGTTGGCGCCCTCAAGCCGGAGGCTCGCGCGCCGAAGTCGGTGCCCTCACCTAACGACAAGAAGGCATATCCGGCGGCGGCGGCGATCCGGGCCGGCGACTCGTTCGGTAGCTGGCACCAGTCGCTCCAGGCGACGCGGGTGCGGGACGTGTCGCCGATGAACACGGGTGCATTGAGCCGCCAGAAATCCTCGCAATAGCCGGCCAGGTCGGTCGTGTCCCGACCCGCGGCCCGCGCCTTCACCAGGGCGCGCGCGGCGACGGTGTCGATACGCGCCATGCGTTCTGGCGGATCGAACGATCGCGCCAGGCTGTCCGACGGCTCGACGGGACTGAGCAGCACGAGACGCGTCACCGCCTGCGGATGACTGGCTGCCCAGGCAGCGGCGACCGCCGCGTAGTAGTCGAACCCGATGACCGCGACCCGCGGAGCGCCGATCGCCAGCCGTATCATCTCCAGGTCCACGACGTCGCCTTCGAACGTCGCGGCGAGCGAATCCGACATCGCGTGCGAACGCCCCCGATGACGCGGGTCGTAGAACACCACGGTGAAGCGCTCACCGAGCGCTCCGAGCGACGGTTCGAGCCACGTGCCTAACGGCACCAGCACCGTGTCGGCGCCGCGACCGACGATGTGGTAGTACAGCCCTCCGGCCCCGCCCTCGATCGTCCCCTCGACGGGACGCACGATTGGTGGCGCACGCGTTGGGAGCGGCTCGTCAGGT
>CAMPKM010000465.1 GCA_946887155.1 uncultured Gemmatimonadota bacterium | reverse complement strand
ACGGCGAGCCAGAGGCTCAGCGCGAGGGCGAGCCCCCGCCGTCGACCTCCGCCAGCAGGGCGGCACAGCGCGTTCCCCATGGACTGAACTTGCCCGCGGCCGCACCGTCGCGCCACGCCTGACGCGCGCCATCCCCGTTCCCACCGGCCCATCGCGCGCGGCCGAGCTCGAAATACGCCTCGATGAGGTTGGGACCAAGCGCCAGCGCGCGTCCGAAAAACGCCTCGGCGTCGGTGAACATTTCTCGCGCAGCGTACAGTTGTCCGAGGTAGAAATGCGCGTAGAGCGTCGCCTTGCGATCGTCGGATTCGCGGATCACGCGCGAGAGATGTTCGATCGCCTCGCCGTAAATCTCCTTCTTCAGGCAGATGTAGCCCACGTTCACGCGGGCGATTGCGTGCGCCGGCTCGCGATGCAGCACGCTGTTGAAGTGCAGCAGCGCGTCGTCGTATTTCCCCTGCAGCATCTGCGCCCACCCGGACAACGACGCGGCCTGGGTGTCGTCAGGCACGAGCGCGAGCGCCTTCGCCAGTTCTTCCTCGGCTGCGGCATGTTCGCCGCGCGAGATCAGGTTCCAGCCGCGCTCGATATGGGTCGAGGCGTTGAGGTGCGCCGACCGTCCCGATGGTTCCGGTTGGGCCGGCGCAAAAGGGGAGGCCTCGTCAGGACCCGTCGGCATCCGGCTGGAATCGCAGGGGGACCTGGCTCGACAGGAGACTCTCGACGTCGAGCACGACGACCAGTTGCTGCTGGCGGCGCGTCAGGCCCTTGAGATATTCGCCGGCGAGGCCGCGAAAGAGCTCCGGCGGGTCCATCACATCACCGGGTGACACCGGTTTCACGTCCAGCACCGCATCGACGAGCATCGCCACCTGACCGCCTGACGCCGAACACACCATGAGGCGGGATTGCGGTCCGGGTGTCGTCGCGGGCAGGCCGAATCGGCGGCGCATGTCGATGACCGGCACAACCGTGCCCTGATAGTCGACCACGCCTTCCATCCAATCCGGCATGTCCGGCAACGCGCGGGGCGGTTCGTGGCGAAGTACGCGCTGCACCGCGTGGATCTCGGCGGCGAACAAATGCTGGCCCAATCGGAACGTTACGAGCCGCGTGGATTCTGCCGTTGCCGTCATGCCGCCTCCGTGGAGAGCGCCGCGAAGCACGCAACGACCGCGCGCGCATCGAGCAGTGTCAACAGGTCCCCTTCCCACCAGACCACACCCGGCACGATGTCGTCGTGATGACCGGTGCGAGGCGCGTCGAGGACGTCAGCCAGCGAGATCCGCACGACGTCGTCGGCGTCGTCGACGGCGAGCGCGATGCGGGACTGTCCACCACGCATGACGAGGGCCGCCGGATGGGCGTCCGGCGACACCCCGAGGAGCCGGGCGGGCGAATACAGCGGCAACAGTCCGCCGCCTAACGTGAACAACCCGAGCAGGCCGTCCGGTGAACCGGGAACGGCACGCAGCCGCGGGGTCTCGACGAGTTCATCGACCGCCTCGAGCGGTACCGCGAACCGCTCAGCGCCGATCCGGACTACCAGCAGATCCTGGAAACCCGAACGCTCGACCACGCGATCGCGAAAACGCGGCGGCGGCTTTGGCCCTGCCGGCGCCTTCTCGTCGGGTGGTTCGCTAGCCAGGGTCGGGGTCGGATTCATGGGTAGCAGAGATGATTCCGGCGGGACGTCGGGGGGCACTCTCATGACCGTGGCAGGGCTGACAGGGTCACATCGTCCCGGCGCGGAATGGCCACCAGGGCACGCACCACCGCGCGTGCCATTTCGGGGAGGGCCACAATCGTATCGGCACCGGCAACAGTCAGGGCGACCTTCGGCATACCATAGACCGTGGACGTCCCCTGGTCCTGGACGATGGCATAGGCGCCAGCGAGTCGCATCTGGCGAAGTCCTTCCGTTCCGTCGCGACCCATGCCCGTGAGAACCACACCAACCGAGGCGGGACCGAACGCGTGCGCAATGGACTGGAACAGGACGTCGGCCGACGGCCGGACGCCATGCAACGGTGGATCGTCGCGAACCTCGAGTCGCGGCGATCCATCGCTGCCTGACGAGACATGGAGATGCCGTCCACCCGGCGCGACGTAGACGCGATTCTCCATCAGGGTATCGCCGTCGTGTGCTTCCACCACCGGGAGCGCGCTGCGACGATCGAGTCGCTCGGCGAGGCTGGCGGTGAACCCGGGCGGCATGTGCTGCGCGATGATCACCGCCGCCCCGAGGTCCGGCGGCAGCGCGGGAATCACCTCGGCGAGTGCGCGCGGTCCGCCAGTGGACGCGGCCAGCGCCACGACGCGCGTCGCCGGCCTCGTGGGAGGTGCGGCGCGGCCACGGGCACGCATCGGGCGCGCGAGCACCGAGGCCGCGTTGAGGTTCACCGTGAGCGCGCCACGCAACGCCCCGAGCAAGCGCTCGCGGAGCGCGTCGGCGTGCAGGCCCTCGTCAGGCGCGGGCTTGCGGACGAAATCGACGGCGCCGAGTTCAAGAGCGCGCAACGTCAGGTCGTCGCCGCGAGGTTCGCCGCCGGCGGTGAGCATCACGACCGCACGCGGCACCTCGCTCATGATGTAGCCCAGCACCTGCAGGCCGTCGAGGCCCGGCATCTGTACGTCGAGCGTGACGAGGTCCGGGTTCAGTGCGTGCACCTTCCGGATCGCGTCGAGTCCGTCCTCGGCTTCGCCAATGACGCGGAATTCGTCGCTCGACCCGATCAGGTCCACGAGGACGCGCCTGACGAGTTTGCTGTCGTCGACGACCAGCACCGACCGCCGATCAGAACTCACGATCGCCCCCCATCAGCGAGCGTACGTGCATCACCCCAGTCGTCGAGTCGACGCGCACGCTGCGGCCGTATTCCCCGCCGACATCTTCCCCGACCACGCGGATCCCCAGCGTCACCAATGCCGATCGGGTGGCGATGACGTTGCGCTGGCCCATGTTCGTGCCTGACGAGAGCAGCGCCGCGAACATGCGTGCGCCGCCTGCCATGCGCGCGACGATCCGTGCGCCCGCGCCATGAAGGCGCATCTCTTCGAC
>CAMPKM010000464.1 GCA_946887155.1 uncultured Gemmatimonadota bacterium | reverse complement strand
GGCTGTCGAACCTGGCGTAAACCCTAGCCGAGTCTGCAAATGCGCGCTGCACGCATCGCCCTGTCACTACTGGTCCTGACCCCGTCTCTCGCGACCGCACAACTGCTCGGCCGTAACGACGAGGTGTTTACGCGAAGCGAATCCGTGGGGCGCGGCGAGTGGTTCCGCTTCTACGCGCCAATGGGTGAGATCGTGGTCACGGAAAGTAGTGGTTCACAGGTCGAGTTCCGCGCGGAGAAGGTGCTGCGCAATGGCCGTGTAACCGACATCGCGTTCGAACTGCGTCGGTCGGGGGACGGCGTCACCATCTGCGCGATGTACAACGAGGACGACGAGTGTTCGGATGCCGGCCTCCGCTCCAACCGTCGCAACGGATGGAACTGGAGTCGCAATAATCGCCCGCCATCGCTCGAGGTAACGATCCGTGTGCCGGCTGGTGTTCGGCTCGCGGTGCATTCAGGTAACGGGGATGTAGCGGTCACGGGGGCGTACGCCGAGCTCGTGGCGCGCAGTGGGAATGGCCGAGTCCGGGTCAGTGGCACCGCGGGGGAAGTGGAAGCCGCGTCAGGCAACGGCGAGGTGAGCGTCGACAACGTGCGCGGCCCCGTAAGCGCGAATTCCGGCAATGGCGACGTGAGCGTTTCGACTGCTTTGGGCCCGGTTTCGGCGCGTTCGGGCAACGGCGACCTGTTGATCCGCATGAGCCAGTTGCGCATGGACGCCGACATGGAGTTCACGACCGGCAACGGACGAATCGAGGTCACGGTGCCGGACGGATTCAACGCCGACGTGGATGCTTCGACCGGCAACGGCGGCATCCGCACCGACTTCCCCATCCAGGTCTCGGGCCGGATTTCCAAAACGCGGCTGCGCGGGACGATAGGCAGCGGTGGCCGTCGCCTGCGCCTGGTCAGTGGGAACGGCGAGATCGAGATCCGTCGGGGCAGCGGTGGTCGCGAACGAGAACGCTGATCGCGACACGTTCAGATGATCGTGATCTCGTCCGGGTCTGACTGGTCGCGGACGCTGACGATTCCGTAGCGCGCCCGGCGGCGCTTGTCGCGGGGAGGCGGTCGACGGAGAAGCGAATCGTCGAGGGCTGATTGACGCGGCAGGTCAACTGATGGAGAAGCGAGTTGTCGCGGATGAGGCGAATCGACGCGGATTCATTCTTTCGAGTTTGTTGCGGCGGGGTTAGTAGCCGGATGGGCGCGGTAGGTCAACGGCTGGAGAAGCGAGTCGACGCGAATCGACGCGGATCCTGTTCCGTTTCGGCCTCAAAGGGATCGACACCGTCGAAAGAGCGGAATGCACCACGGGGAGATCGGGATCCAGAACGGCGCGGCTGGAATCGTACGCGTCACGATTCGCGAGATCCGCCGTTTCGGCGAAGACCCGCGTCAAAAGCCCTTTGTCGAGGGTCAGTACCTCATACCGCTAATTACCGCCCGAGTCTCAAAGGGTCATGGTAGTGATATCTCGAGCGAGGAGCGAGCGCTCACAGTGCCAAGAAGCGTCGTGGGGCCGGTGTTGGCCAACCGTGACCTTCTACTGTTCCCAGATTGTTTATTGATAGTTCCAATTTGCCACTATTGGCCCCGGCGGCTCCACTTCGGAGTTGGCCACTCGGCCCCTCCACTCCCAGTGCCAGTATTGGCCCCGGCTTGCTTCCACCAGATAATTGCTCATGCGCATTCCATACCTTTTCCCCCTTCTCCTTCTCGCTGCCGTTGCTCCGGCCACGGCTCAATCCGGCGCCGAGGCACGGGCCGCGGCGCGCAAGCACCGGGAGGCCAACGAGGCGAAGATTCTCCGCGAGTTCTCGGCGTTGCTGGCGCTGCCTAACGTGGCTTCCAGCCACGCCGACATCCGCCGCAACGCAGACCACCTCGTGACGATGCTCCGGCAGCGCGGCGCCGCGGCACAGGTCCTCGAGGTGCCGGACGCGCCGGTGTCGGTCTTCGGGGAAATCCGCGTGCCAGGCGCCACGCGGACCATCATGCTCTATGCGCATTTCGACGGGCAGCCTGTGGACCCGCGTGAATGGCAGGGCGCGCCGTTCACGGCCGTCCTCCGCGACAAGGCGCTCTACCAGGGCGGCAAGGACATGCCCTTCCCGGCCGACGGCCAGCACACCGAACCAGACTGGCGCATCTACGCCCGATCGGCCAGCGACGACAAGGGCTCGATCATTGCCATGCTGACCGCGCTCGACGCCCTGCGCGCCGCGAACATGGCGCCCTCGGTGAACGTGAAGTTCTTCTTCGAGGGCGAAGAGGAAGCGGGATCTTCGCACCTCCAGGCCATCCTCGAGAAGTACCGCGACATCCTCGCCGCCGACGCCTGGCTCTTCTGCGATGGTCCCGTGCACCAGAGCGGCCGGCTCCAGGCGGTCTTCGGCCTGCGCGGCGTGATCGGCCTCGAGATGACCGTCTACGGACCGACTCGCCCGCTGCACAGCGGTCACTACGGCAACTGGGCGCCCAATCCGGGCGCGCTGATCGCGAACCTCATCTCGTCGATGCGCGACGACGACGGCCGGGTCACGATCGCCGGGTTCTACGACGACGTCCGCCCGATCACCGCCGCCGAGCGATCCGCGTTAGGCAGCCTGCCACCGGTCGACTCGGCGCTGCGCGCCGGTCTTGGTCTCGCCCGCACCGAGGCCGACAACGCCATGCTCGCCGAGCGGATCATGGTGCCGGCACTGAACGTGCGCGGCATCCGCGTCGGCGGCGTCCAGGAAAACGGGGCGAACGTGATCTCCACCGAGTCGTTTGCGTCGTTCGATGTCCGGCTCGTTCCTGCGCAGCGGCCGGAACACCTGCGCGAAGTCATCGAGCGGCACATCACCGCACAGGGGTACCACATCGTCCGCGATACCCCCGACGCAGCGACGCGCGCCAGGTATCCCCGGATCGCGCGCCTGCAGTGGGAGGACGGTTATCCCGCCCAGCGCGCGCCCATGGACGGCGACTTTGCGAAGGCGCTGCTGGCCGCGCTCTCCGACGGCGCCGCCCAGCCGCCGCTCGCCGTTCCAACGTTAGGCGGCAGTGGTCCGGGC
>CAMPKM010000463.1 GCA_946887155.1 uncultured Gemmatimonadota bacterium | reverse complement strand
GCCCTGCTCCTCCCGTTTGAGTTCGTCCAGCACGTCATCGAGCACTTCGAAGCGCTGGGTCCACGTTCGCTCGTAATTCCTGACCCACTCGTGAATCGGCTTGAGCGGCTCCCCGTTGAGTCGGTACATCCTCTGCCTTCCGTGATCCCGCACCTCCACCAGCCCCACCTCCCGGAGCACACGCAGGTGTTTGGAGACCTGCGGCTGCGCCACCCCAAGCAGTTCGACCAGTTCGTTGACCGGCCGCTCCCTCTTCGCGAGCAAGTCGAGGATCTCCCGTCGCCGAGGTTCGGCGACGGCGTTGAACGCGTCCGCTGTGGTAGCCGCTCTAGCCATGGCCCAACATATATTCCGATATAGGAATATGTCAAGACACGTTAATCCGCGCTGCCTGGAATGGCCATCGTGTCGGGTGTGGAGGAGGGCCCTCCCGACCTCGTGCGCGGGTCTTTATGGCAAGGCGAGGCCGTCCCGGGCTTCCTGCGCCGTCTTCCGGATGAGCGCCGCCACGACGGCATCGAACCTCGCAATAAGCGTGGCATCCCCCGCCGTGAACTGCTGCCGAAGGTCGTCGACTTTGACTTCGGCCTGGACCTGGCTGAGCGTCAGGGCTCCGCGTTCGAGCGAGGCGTGCACCTGGCGAATGATCGATTCGTAGAGCGAGATCGTCAGGCGCAGGAAGTTCTTGTCGCGTTGCGCGGGCCCCTGACCCGGGACGATGATCCCTGCGTCCAGCGCGTCCATTTCGCGAAGACTCGCCAGCCACGGCGTGATCTGGTACGAGTTGGTCGTCCACGGCTGTGCCCCCTCGCCGCCTTCCTGCCTGACGAGTACGTCGCCGGTCGCAATAATCCGCTCGCCGGGGAGGTAGAGCACGGTGCTGCCTGACGCGTCACCGGTGGCGCTGAACAGCCTGAACTCTCTCCCACCCCGCCTGAAACTCATGCGGTCGCCGAAGACGACGGTGGGAAGTACCTGTCGCGTGCTCGACAGCTCATCGGCCAGCGCCTTCGAATCGGCCAGGTTGTTTTCCATCGTGCGGCGCCGTTCCGGTGTGAGCGGAGAACCATCGGCCAGCTTGCCACGGGCGATGGCCGTATCGAGCGTCGCCTGCGCGCGCGTCGCGCCCGTGGAGTTGATGAAGTATCGCAGCGGCAGTCGCGACATGTAGTCGCGCGTTTCGGCGGTGGCGATGATCTCGAGCCCCGGAAACGCGTCGGCATACGCCGCATTGCCCATCCAGTGATCCATGTGCCAATGCGAGTTGATCAGGACTCGCACGGGCTTGGTCGTGATCTTCCGGATCTCGGCAATCACGAGGCGGGACGTCGATGGTCGCGCATTGCTGTCGAAGACCACGACGTCGCTGTCGTTGACCACGACGACAGAGTTGGACGAGGTCCAGAGGTCCAGCGCTGACGGCGCGCGAAACAGGTAAACACCCTCGGCCAGTGTCACCTTCTCGATCGCGAGGGAATCCGCGCGCGGACTCATTCCGCCCTGAGCGTTCAGTTGGCCCCCGGATGCCAAGGTCGAGAGGACGAGGGCAATCAGAGCAGGGCGCGATCGGCGTCCGGACGACAGGCAACGCATGGCAGGTCCTCGACGGTGGGAGTTCATCGGTTCCGCCATGATGAACCGCGATGCCCGTTCCCGCCTCCTCGCCATTGCAGATCGTGCATCGACCGTGACCGGACGCGCGATCTGCCCGCCCAACGGGGACCCGCGAAAAACGGGGTCAGACGCCGTTTTCCAGAAATGGCGTCTGACCCCGTTTCTTGCCCGTTTTTACCGGACGGGCCCGACTTCAGTGGCGCAGCTTACCGCCTGACGAGAATCAGGTATTTCGACGGCGCCCAGAACTTCTCCGGATCCGTCACGTTCAGGGCACCCTTCACCAACGTCGCCTTCGGATCCGCCGAGTCCGTGAACTCGAGGTTCTGGCGCGAGACGATCCGGTACTCCTTGTCCAGCTCGGGGAGGGCGATCGTCAGGTCCTTCGACTTGGAGAGGACCATGAAGTCCTCGGCCTCGAACGACCGCGCCGGCACAATGGTCTTGCCGCGACCGAAGGCCAGCAGCGTCCCGCCCTCGCGACGGATCACGCCCCTCTCGGTCAACTCCTTTTCTGTGCCGATCGCCACGAATACCGAGTCCTCGTACGCCAGCATGGCGTTGTTCTTCGCGGTCAGCGCCACGTTCTCGCGACCGAGGCTGTCCACCTGCAGCGTCAGAGAAGCAATCTCGCGGCTCTGGTTTTCCACCGAGACGCGGAGATCGGCGATTGACTGTTCGTACTCGACGATCTGCGCCGCCTGCGTGGAGTTGAGCATCGTGCGCGCGACACTGTCCTCACGCAGCCGGCGGATGCGGGCTTCGCTGGCCGACAACCGCGCCAGCACGACGTTCACTTTCTTCTGTACGACCGCCAGGCGATCCGACGCGTTTTCGATCCCCGACTCGACCTTCTTGTCATCCTTCACCTGGATGCGCGCCTTGGTCAGGTCGCGATCGATTTCAGAGATCAGCCGCGACGTGGTCGACGCATCACCGATCATGGCGCTCTGCAGGCTGAGCTGCCGCTCCTTCACGGCCAGCAGGCTGTCCTTCACCATGACGAGGGAATCCTTCGCCCGCGCCGAGCGCGCGACGGCGAGGCCGGTGTCACCGCCGGTATAGTCATCCGGCGGAGACTGGGTGCACGCGATCGTCCCGAGGGTGAGCGTGCAGGCGAGCAATCTGTATCGGTTCATGGGGTTCCTCCCCGCTGTGGTTGCGGTTACCTCGCCGGCGGTCAGCGACGTGTCGACCGCTATGCTGGCGCGGACTTCCGCAACCCACGTGCCGCTAGCTACACAGACGCGCATAACGCGATCCGGGCACGGCCTGACGCTAATCCACTCCTAATACGACGCGTGACCGGCATCACACTGGCGCCGGGTCCATGATGGGACGCAATATGGCGGGGGTTTCTCGAACGGCCGGAAACAATCCACGCCGGGACACGTAACGCTCAATGGATATGACAGACAAACGATATGAGCCGCCCGGCGAGCGCTCCCTGTACG
>CAMPKM010000462.1 GCA_946887155.1 uncultured Gemmatimonadota bacterium | reverse complement strand
CGTGTCTGCAGGAATGAGGTCGTTCCACCTCAGCGCGGCCGCGATCGCCTCGGCTACGGCAGAATCGCTGGGTGGGTCGGACGCGGACGGTCGGACTTCAATGTCGTTGGTGACCGCTCTCACACCGCGAACGCGGTGCGCCGCCCGTTCGGCTGCCGAGCGCGTTGCGAACGTGTCTACCCGCCCGCCGAGCATGACGACGCCTTCGTTGACGCCCACAGTGATTTCGCCCGCCTGCACCCGTGGCTCCCAGCTCAATTCCGCCCGCACCTCGCTCTGAATCTTCTCGTCCACTTTGCTACCTCTCTCCCTAAGGTGTAACTGGCTCCGCGGCTTCTCGGAACACGACGATCGTGCCACGGATGTCGATGCAACGCTCACATCACAGTTCTGATTGTCATACCTGATCAGCGCGAAGACCGCCGAAAGGACACCCGTTCGGCCTTGGCTCCGACTGCCTTCGATGTTTTCCTATGAGGAGATCATTGCGATCGTGGGTCCGCGGATGTCCGCGGGCACAAGACAACGGGCGAGACCAAGCATGAAGGAGGTCAGCTATGGCCATCGGAACCGAAACGCGAACGGACGCGCAAATCCAAACCGACGTTCTCTCTGAACTGAAGTATGACGCGCGCGTCCTTCCCAACGAGATCGGCGTCGCCGTGAAGGACGGTGTCGTGACCCTGACTGGCTGGGTCGATTCGTACACGAAGAAGTGGGCTGCTGAAGAAGCTGCACACCGCGTTCGCGGCGTGAAAGCCGTCGCGAACGACATCGAGGTTCGGCTCACCACCGCCGGGGAGCGAACCGATGCCGACATCGCAGCCGCAGCCGTCCGGGCACTCGAATGGGACGCCTTCATCTCGGTCGACAACCTTGACGTCACCGTCTCCAAGGGCTGGGTGACCATGAAAGGCTCCGTGGAGTGGCAGTACCAAAAGAACGATGCCGAGCGCGTCGTTCGGCGGTTGACGGGCGTCAAGGGCGTGAGCAACTTGATCACGGTGAAGCCGCGTGTCACGCCGTCAGACCTCAAGCGGAAGATCGAGCAGGCGCTGGTGCGAAGCGCCGAAACCGACGCCGAGCGCATCACGGTGGAGGTGGACGGGAACAAGGTCATCCTGAAGGGGTCCGTGCGCTCCTGGGCCGAGAAGCAGGACGCCGAGCGAGCCGCCTGGGCGGCGCCTGGGGTTCTGTCGGTGGACAACCGGATCACCATCTCGTACTGAGCCTGTCGATCGTCATGAACAGGCAGGCTGGCATCGAGAAAGGAAGGCAGTTTATGAACGGACGATTCATGGTGGATCCGTGGCAGGAGATGCGGCGGTTGCAGCGCGACATGGAGCATCTCGTCACGAGGATGCCCGCCTGGCGCTGGCCACTCCGCGCCGAGTATCCGCCGCTCAACGTGGTGCGCGATGAAAAGGGCATCGTCGTCGAGGCGCTCTTGCCAGGTGTCGATCGCGCCAGCCTCGAAGTGACCGTCGTCGGGGACGCGTTGACAATCCACGGGCAGCGCCAAGCCGAGACCGGCATCCCCGAGGAACGCTACCACCGCCGCGAGCGTCCCCTCGGGACCTTCACGCGCACGCTCAGCGTTGGCGAACGCCTGGATGGCGACAGAGCCGAGGCGACATACACCAACGGGATCCTCCGGGTCCAGCTTGCTGCAGGTCCGGAGACCGCTCCGAAGAAGATCGCAATCCAGAGCTGACGGGAAAGGAGGTCGAACATGGCGACCGATACGATGACGGCGGCCCCGCCGTCCACCGAACACGAAACCGAACGTACTGTTCGGACTGTCTCACCGCGTGCGGACATCTTCGAGACGGACACCGCCTTCGTCATCCTCGCCGATATGCCCGGCGTTGATCCGGACGGAGTCGAACTGGTCGCGGACAAGGACACACTCGTGGTTCGAGGGAGAGTCAACAGCGCTTCAACGAACGTCCAAACCCGCCAGGTCGAACATCGCGAGTTCGAGCTCGCCGACTATTACCGGACGTTCACGCTGACCGAGGACCTCGACAGCGATGGCATCACCGGGACGCTCCGAGACGGGGTGTTGCGGGTCGAAGTCCCCAAGTCGCCGCGGGTGCAGCCGAAGAAGATTCCGGTTCGCGCGAGCTAGCAGGAGAGTGAACGATGGGCATCATGGACAAAGTCGCGGCGGTGCTGCCGTGGCGGGGTGAGCGCCACGACCCCCAACGCGCAGACGTTCTGACACTTCGTGACGACTTCGAGCGCTGGCTCGAGCCGTTCTTCGACGACACGCGGTACCTCCGCCCGGTCATGCCGGATTTTCCCTGGACGCCGTCCACGGACGTGCAGGAGACCGATGACAGGCTGATCGTGACGATGGAGGTCCCGGGGCTCGATATTGACGACCTCGATGTGCGGCTCACTCCCAAGGGCCTGACGATTCGCGGCGAGAAGCGGGAGGAGAAGGAGGCCAAACGCCACGGGTACGAACTCGTCGAACGCCGGTATGGGAGCTTCGTTCGGAGCGTGCCGCTCCCGCCAGGTCTCGACCTTGACCGCCCGGAAGCGCGGGTCAAACGCGGTGTGCTCACGGTGACGATTCCCAAGGCGGCTGCGTCTGCGGGTATGCGCCGCATTCCGATCAGCGCCTGAGCGGCGGCGCCGCGACGACGGTGTGTACTACGCGGGGAGAAGGACCATATGGCCAAAGTGATAGGCATCGATCTGGGTACGACGAACTCCGTGGTCGCGGTGATGGAAGGAGGCAATCCCGTTGTCATTCCGAACCAGGAGGGAAGCCGGCTGACCCCGTCGGTCGTCGCGTTCACCAAGGACGGCGAGATCCTCGTCGGCCAGATCGCGAGGCGTCAGGCAATCACGAACCCCGAGAACACCGTGTTCTCGATCAAGCGCTTCATGGGCCGGCGCTTCGACGAGGTGCAACAGGAGATCAAGCTCGTCCCCTACAAGGTCGTGAAGGCTACCAACGGCGACGCCAGGGTCGAGATCCGCGGCAAGCAGTATTCCCCACCCGAGATCTCCGCGATGATCCTGCGCAAGCTGAAGGAGGCGGCAGAGGCGTATCTGG
>CAMPKM010000461.1 GCA_946887155.1 uncultured Gemmatimonadota bacterium | reverse complement strand
TTGCTGCGGGGCATCAATGTTGGCAAGGCCAAGCGCGTGGCGATGGCCGACCTGCGACAGGTCATTGAATCACTCGGCTACACGAATGCGCGGACGCTGCTCAACAGCGGCAACGCCGTGTTCGAGTCGGCGCGTGCGCTGCGGAAAGACGCCGCCGAGGAGCTGCGCAATGCGCTGGCAGGGAAGACCGGCGTTTCGAGCCGGTTCATCCTGCGGTCGGGGCCAGAGCTGGCTGGGTTCGTGAAGGCGAACACGCTCGTGAAGCAGGCGTCGGATCCAGCGCGCCTCTTCGCGCTGTTCCTGGCCGACGCGTCCGGCATGGCCAGGACCGAGAACCTGTTGAAGCAGTCGTGGAAACCGGAAGCGGTGGCAACCGGCCCTGGCGCGATCTACATCTGGTGCCCGAACGGCCTGCTCGAGAGCAAGGCCATGGACGCATTCGGTAAGGCGTTAGGCGACGGCGTCACCGTCCGGAACTGGGCGACGGTGAACAAGCTGATGGCACTGGTCGAGAAGCCCGGGCAGAAGCCAGCCTGACCGCATTGCGGGTCTTGAACTTCTGCCCTTTTACTGAGCCGGTCCTCGACGGCCTGTCCTGATCTCGTACCCCGGCGGCGGCTGCTTGTCCAGCAACCAGCGGACGAAGTAGTCCCAGCGCCGCCGCATCATGTAGTTGCCGGCTGCCCCGTAGCCATGCGCCGCGTTAGGTATCATCAGCAGGTCGAAGTCCTTGTTCGCCTTGATCAGGGCGTCAACGACGAGCTCCGTGTTTCCCGGCGGGACATTGTTGTCGAGCGTGCCATGTGCGAGCAGGAGTTTCCCCTTCAGGTTCTTCGCCTGCAACTGGTTGGCTTCGGGCGCGTAGTTGTCCGTGCCGTCGGGATTGCGCACCAATAGGCCCTGGTACCGTTCGCCCCAGTCGTCCTCATAGTTGCGCTGGTCGTGGTTTCCTGATTCGGCGATGCCAACCTTGAAGAAATCCGGGTAACGGAACATCGCGTCGGCGGTGATGAACCCGCCGCCGGAGTGTCCCCACATCGCCGCCCTGTCGATGTCGATCCAGCTGTAGCGCTGTGCCAGTTCCTTCATGCCCGCAACCTGGTCGGGAATCGTGTTGTCACGACCCATCGCGCCATAATACGCGTCGTGGAACGACTTCGAGCGGCCGGGCGTGCCCCGTCCGTCGATCGAGACGACGACGAAACCCAGTTCGGCCAGTGCCTGACGATCGCCGCGCGCCGCACTGAAGGACCGGCTCCCCACGCTGCCCGACTGCGGCCCCGGATACGCGTGGTTGATGATCGGGTATTTCTTCGTCGAGTCGAAATTGGTTGGCCGGAACAACAAGCCATACAGGTCGGTCTTGCCATCGGCCGCCTTCACCGAGATCGGAATCGGCGGCTTCCAGCCAGCGGCCAGCAGTGGCGCGACGTCGGCTTTCTCCAGCGGCATCACGAGCTTGCCCGCTGCATCCCGGACGGCTACGACGGCCGGCTTGTCGGGGCTGGAATAGGTGTCGACCAGGTACCTGCCGTCGGGAGAGAGCTGGATGCCGTGCGTTCCCTCGTCAGGCGTCAGCGACACGACGTTCTTTCCATCGAGCCCGACACGGTAATAGTGCTGGAAGTAGGGATCCTGCCCCGGTTCGCGGCCATTCGCGCCGTACCACAACGTTCGTGTCTCTTCGTCGATGCGGACGATCGAGGTGACCGGACCTTCGCCCGTCGTGATCTGGTTCTTGAGCGCACCACTGCCAAGATCATGCAGGTACAGCTGCCCCCAGTCGCTCTTCTGCGAATACCAGACGAACTCGTTGGTCTTCCAGAGCACCCGCCAGCCTGTGCGGGACTCGTAATGCGTCGGCACCGTCTCCGTGAAGACTGTCCGGACCGCGCCGGTGCTTGCATCCGCCACCTTCAATACGGCGTCCTTGTGCGCGCGGGACGTGGAGACGAGCGCCAGTTGTGAGGCATCCGGGCTCCAATTGTAGTCGTTCATGCTGATGTCGTCGCCTAACGTGGCGCGGTGGTAGTCGGGCGGCATTTGCAGCCTGACGATCCGCCCCGTCTCCACCTCGATGATGACGCGATGGATCATGGCGACGACGCTGTCGCCGGGGAGCGGATACTTCCACGTCCGCAGCGCCGGCCGACCGACCGAGGTGGTGAGCATGTGCATTTCGCCGACCCGGCGCTCATCCTGCTGTTGCGTGGCAATCTTCTTCGAGTCGGGCGACCAGAGCAGGATGGCCCGGTCGCTGGTCTTCCAGCCGGCGTTGTCCGTGGCGTAGCCGAAGTTCTCCTCGCCGTCGGTCGTCAGCGCGCGCTCACGCCCCGTGGCAACCTCGCGAACCCACAGGTTCCAGTCACGTATGAAGGCTGCATGACGACCGTCGGGCGACAGGACCGCCGGCGGCGTGCCACCACCGGCGCCACCACCTCGCCCCCCGCGACCACCCCGTCCGGTGCCCGAGGCGGTGGCCACCCCGGCGGGCACGCAACCTCGGCCGCCCACATCACACCTGAACCGGCGCTGGGCGAGGTTGAACGAGACGCTGTCCGCCCGCGCGTTCAGATCGATCTGCTCGAAGGGCAGTGAAGAGGCGTTGAAATTCCCCCCTGCCGCGCGCCCCAACGCCGTCGCCAGCCGTTCGTGGTCGAAGGCCGGCGCCACTCGTCGGGTTGCCGGCGCGACCAGCCGGAATTCGCTCCCCGTGGCCGATTCGGCGCGATACCAGAATCGCCCGTCAGGCAGCCAGTTGGCGCCGACCGTGCCGCCGACCACCAGGCCAGTGAGATTCGGCCCCAGGAGGTTGACCGCCCGATCGTACTCGGCGGCGGTCATCTGGCCGCTTTGGGCGATAGTCGTCGTCGTGAGCGTCGCAGAAAGGACGCCGGCGAGGGTAGCTTTTCGCAGCATACTGGGACGGGTGAAGGACGGACCGTCGCGATGACGGGATGGCCTCAAGCAATCAGCGGCGACAATATCGTTCAAGAGCAATGGACCTCCTGATTCCGCTCCTCTTCTATGGCGTCCCCATCTTTTCGGTGTGGGCGATTTCGCGGTACGGCCCCGTGA
>CAMPKM010000460.1 GCA_946887155.1 uncultured Gemmatimonadota bacterium | reverse complement strand
GAGTCAACGCGGTGTTCTGATCGGGGCGAGTGCGACGACGACGATCAATCGGAGGGATTTCGGCATCCTCTACAACCGGATGATCGAAGCGCTGCCGGTCGTCAGCGACGAAGTGACGGTGACGATCGACCTCGAGTTGAATCGTCCGGCGATGCCGGGCGCCACCCAGCAGTAAGGGCTTGGGGACTCTCGTCCCCGGCCCCTCTCGTTTGACAGCCCGGCGACGGCGGCGAACAATGCCAGCGTGACCCTGCTTTCAGCTCTCACCGCGTGCAGTCTCGTTTTCCTTCAGGCAGCCACGCCGGCCCGGGCGCCGGAAACGAACATCCCGCCGGCGAGTGGATACGTGCCGGAGCGCGTCTACGACACGCAACGGAAAGCGTTTGCCGATTTCGAAGTGATGCTCGCGGATCTCGCATCCGCCGACGTTGTCTTCGTGGGCGAGCAGCACGATGATCCCAACACGCACAGGCTCGAGGCGGCGATCCTGGAAGGTCTGAAGCGCAGACATCTCGCGCCGGTCGTGTCGCTCGAGATGTTCGAACGCGACGTGCAGGGGGGGATCGATAAATATCTCTCGGGCATCGCCACCGAAGAAGACACGTTGAACGCGGCGCGCCCGTGGCCGCGTTACACGAGTGACTACCGTGCGCTCGTCGAACTGGCGAAGGCCAGCGGATGGCCGGTGGTCGCCGCGAACGTCCCCAGGCGCATCGCAGCGGCGGTCGCAAAGAACGTGAAGGACGCCATCACGGCGTTGCCCGAATCGGACCGGCCGTTTGTCGCACGCGACCTGGAGTGCCCGCTGGACGGCTACTTCGACCGGTTCGCGACGAGCATGGGGAGCCACCCGGCGCCGAACCAGACGCCCGAGGCGCAGCAGGCCATGACCGAACGGTACTACTGGTCACAATGCGTGAAGGACGAAACCATGGCGGCATCGATCGCCGGGGCGGTCGAGCGGCGCACCTCCACCGGGCCAGTCGTCCATTACAACGGCGCCTTTCACAGTGACTTCGGTCTGGGCACCGTCGAACGCACCCGCCGGCGCCTTCCCGGCAAGCGGATCGTGGTGATCTCGATGCTTCCGGTTGACAGCCTCGACGCGCTGGATCCCTCGGGCGAGGATCTCCAGCGGGCCGATTACCTGGTCTATACGGTGAAGGCCGTCAGCGGAGCCGCTCCGGCATCTCCGCGATCACGTAGGCCATGACCGCGATGGCGCCGGACGCGCGCGCCATGTCCATCGGGTCGATCTTGTCGATGGTGTCGGCGGGCGTGTGGTGCAGCAGGAAGTAGTTGCCGTCCACCTCCAGCGACATCGCCGGGATGTTCCCGGCTTCGACGCTCGGTCCGATGTCGGCCCCTCCTCCTGACGGCTCGATTCGGTCGGCCTGAATCCCTCGGAGCAGGGTCGCGATGTCGCGCACGCGCGTTCGTGCGGCGTCGCTGCCGGTGAAGCCGAAACCGGTCGGCCGGAACACCCCGGAATCCGACTCCAGCATGAGGACGTGGTTCGCGAGCTGGTCGCGATACCGGTCCCGGTACGCGGTGCCGCCGCGGAGCCCGTTCTCTTCGTTCGTCCAGAGAACGACGCGAACGGTCCGGCGCGGCCGCAAATTCAGCTTTTTCATCAGCCGCAGTGCCTCCCACGTCACCACGCATCCGCCGCCGTCGTCGGTGGATCCTGTACCGACGTCCCAGGAATCGATGTGGCCGCCGAGGACGATGACTTCGTCCGGCAATTCGCGTCCGCGGATCTCGCCGACGACGTTGAAGGAGTCGGCGTCGGGGAGCATCCGCGCCTCCATTTTGAGCCTGAGGCGGACGGTCGTGCCGCGTGCCACCATCCGCTGGAGCCGATCGGCGTGTTCAGTGGTGATTGCCGCTGCCGGGATCTTGGCGACCGCCGGTTCGTAGTTGGTTCCTCCCGTGTGGGGCGTGCGAAGGCCGGGAGGGCCGACCGACCGGACAAGAGCCGCGACGGCGCCGAGCGCCGCCGCACGGGACGGGCCGGTGGCGCGGTGGCGGACCGTTTCTCCGTAGGTGGTGAAGGGGACGTTGAAGAGCACCATCTTGCCCTTGACCCGGTCAGCGGCGGCGTCGAGCTCTTCGAAGCTGCGAACGATCAGCAGCTCAGCCTCGACGCCCTCCGGCGGCGTGCCGACGCTGCTGCCGAGACCGAGCAAGACGAGTCCGCTCTGACGTGGCGAGACGATCTCGAGGCTCTCCTGGCCGCGCACCCAGTGCGGCACTTTCACCGGTTCCTTGCGGACGTTCTCCAGGCCGTCCTTCTTCATCTGCTCGACGGTCCAGTCGATCGCATCTTCGAGCGCGCGCGATCCGCTCAGCCGGTGTCCGAACGTGTCGCCGAGCTCCGCGAGTCGTTGCCATGCGAAGTCTGACGAGAGCGCTTCGCCGAGCAGGCGTGAGCTCGCGTCGCGGTGAGGATTCAGCCAGTCGGGCACCTGTGACGCCGGCGACTGCGCGCGCGTACTCGACGTGGTCAGGGCAAACAGGACCGTGAGTATCTGCAGAAGCTGTCTTCGAGATGAACGCATGGATCAGCATTCTAGCGAATGCGCCATGTGGACGCATGATTCGGCGCTGTACCAGCGGTGTGACGAAAGGGCGCCACATTCAACCAGATGGCCGCCAGTGGTAGGCTGCTACTGGTGCGGTCCATCTTCGGGGGGCTCTTCGGCGGGAATCGCGTGCGGAGGTCCGTCTTCACCTGCTATCTGCGTGAGAACGGTCCAATCGCGTACGAGCTGGACCTGTTCGCGTCTGCCCCCAGGGAACGCGCCGACGCGATGATGTCGGCCTCCTTGAACTGGGCCTGGAAGAGCGGCGCGCGGGAATGGACGCATTTGACGCGGATTTCGCTGTCCGCGTTTCTGCAGGATGTCGCGTCGGGTGCGCTCCTGGTCGCAACCGAACCGGAACTGCCGACCGACGTCACCAACGCCGAAGTCGCCGGCTGGATCCACCGGTTCTCACGCCTCCAGCCCGTTCCCCTCGCCGCCGTCATCAACGTCACCGCCGACCGCCAGTTCCTGTTCGTGCAGCAGCAGGCCGGCGAC
>CAMPKM010000459.1 GCA_946887155.1 uncultured Gemmatimonadota bacterium | reverse complement strand
CCCCTCGAATGAGCACCGTTCCGTTCTCGATCACCGGCCCGCTGACCGGATGCACCCGTCCGCCGGTGATGGCAATCGTCTGCGCCGCCGCGGTCTGCGCCAGCGCGACCGACACCAGGAGCGCGCCTCCCCAGGCCGCAAACCCCTTGCCCCATACCCTGTAGTTGTGGTTCATGGCCAGACCCTCGTCGGCACGTAGCCCAGTTCAAAGTCGGTACGCCACTGCTGCGCGGGATCCAGTCGATCGAACAGCATCGCGCCGTCGACCCAGACCTTTTCGGCTCGAGCATAGATGCTGAACGGATTCTTGTCCCACAGCACGACGTCGGCATTCTTGCCGGCGACGAGCGAACCAGTCCGGTCGTCGAGGCCGAGTGCCCACGCCGCGTTGATCGTGAACCACTTGAGGGCGTCGGCTTCCGAAATGTTGATGCCGGCCACCCGGCCTTCGGAAATGCCCTTGGCCGCATCCTGGTTCAACCGCTGCATGCCGTTGGCATCGTCGGAGTGGACGATCGTGCGAACGCCCGCGTTATGCAGCAACGGCAGGTTGCCGCGGATTCCATCCATCGCTTCCATCTTGAACCCGCCCCAGTCCGACCACACCGAGGCGCTGATGTTGTTCTGTGCCAGGAGGTCGGCCACCTTGTACGCCTCGACGCCGTGGTGGAATGACTTGATCGTGTAGCCGAATTCCTTCGCAATGTCGATCATCTGCGCCATTTCGTCGGCGCGATAACAGTGGTTGTGCACGAAGATGTTGCCGCGGAGCACCTCGGCCAGCGTTTCCATGCCGAGGTCGCGCGCCGGCGGATCGCCCTTGCGGTCGCCGGCGAGCCACTTGTCCCAGCGGCGGCGATACTGCTCGGCGTTGATCCACTGCGCCCGATACCCGGCGACATTGCCCATGCGCGTCATCAACCCGCGCTGGGCGTACACGCGTTTCGGATTTTCACCGCACGCCATCTTCAGGCCGTATTTGGCACCGGGGAACTTCATTCCCTGCACGGTGCGCGCTGGTACGACCTTCAGGACCGTGCTGCGTCCGCCGATCAGGTTCCCCGATCCCGGCAGCACCTGGATGGTCGTCACCCCGGCCGACAGCGCCCTCGGAAACTGCGGATCCTGCGGCCAGACCGAGTGTTCGGCCCACACGTTAGGCGTCGATGGACTGACCATCTCGTTGCCGTCCGCATTCGCCTCGACCCCGGGCGCGGCGTAGACGCCGAGGTGCGAGTGCGTGTCGATGATGCCCGGCGTCACGAACTTTCCCGTTCCGTCGACGACCGTCGCATCGGGAGGAACGGTTACATCCGTGCCGACCGCCACGATCTTTCCGTCGCGGAGGAGGATGGTGCCGCTCGTTATGGTCGGCCCGGCGGCCGTCATGATCGTCGCGTTGCGGATCGCGATCGGCCCGGACGGGAACGGCCGATACGTGCTCGGGAATGGATCGGCATTGGGAGACGAGACCGCGCCCGCGCCGGGTGGCGTTGGCGGCGTGGAATCCTGGCGCGGCACAACCGATTGTGACGACGCTTGCGCTGGCGGCGTGGCTGGTGGCGGAGCCGCTCGGCCTGTCGCACAGCCAAGCGCTGACGCCATCACCACGAGCAACATGTGACGCGTTGACACCGTGACTCCGGAATGAAGTTGCGTGAAGCTAGGGACACGTCCCGGGTGCAGCCAGCCGAGCTTACCCCGTGGAACGTTTCATCCCACGAATCATCTCGCGTGGCGCGTCGGTGCAAACGGCGTCGACTCCGAGTGCGACCAGGTGATGCGAACGCGCCGGATCGTTGACGGTCCACGCAATGACACGACCCCCGGCAACGTGCACCTGGTCGACCAATGCCTGATCGATGTAGTCCGCCTGCTGCCAGACGTCGCGTGCACCGGCGGCGCGCATCGCGGCCGGCAGGTCCACGAGATAACTGACCAGGAGGATCCCGACCGGGATGTCGGCGTTCAGTCTGACTGTTTGCGCCGCCACGCGATGGTCGAAACTGTGGATGGCGCACCAGTGCGAATGTGGACCCAACTGCCTGACGACCGTGGCCGTTGCCGCCGCGGATTTGACCTCCACGTACAGCCGGCAGCGTCCATTCACGAGCTCAATTACCTCGGCGAGCGAGGGCGCCGGCTTCATCACCCGGACCTCGGCCGCGGATAGCGACGCGATGGGACGACCCTGGATCGCCGGATCATGATGCACCACCGGAACGTCATCGAGTGTGTACTGAATGTCGAGCTCGATTCCGTCCACTCCCGCGTCGAGCGCCCGCTCGAAGGCCGCCAGCGTATTTTCTGGCGCCTCCCGGTTGGCCCCCCGATGGGCGATGATTTCAGCCATGAATCGGGGTCTGACCCCCATTTCCCGGTTCCATGGCCCATCTTGCGTCGCCGAGCCGGGTCCGGCAACCGTCATCCTTATCCCTTAACGACTTGCGCCTCCCCCCGTCATACCGGTCAGCTCCGTCATGGTAGAGGAAAGACCCGGCCGGGATGACTCCCTCGACAACACGCTCATCCAGCGTTGGAAGGAGGGAGCCGCCCCGCCGGCGACGGCGCGGGTGGAGCCGCCTGTGAACGCCCACGCCCGCGTCGTCGGCAGCCTGGGCGAACGCGAATCAGCAGACGAAGTGGTGCAGGACACGTTCATCCGGGCGTTTGCATCGCTCGAGTCGTTTCGAGGGGAGAGTTCACTCCGGACCTGGCTATTCACGATCGCGCGTCGACTGGTCGTCGACAGGAGAAGGTCGAATCGGCGGCGGCGGGAAGTCGGGAGCCTGGAAGACATAGATGTGGGAACGGAGTACACGGCGCTCGACACGATGATCGCGAGTGAAGCGCAGCAGAAGGTGTGGGGAGCGGTTGGCAAGTTGTCGCCGACCCAACGCGAGGTGTTCCTGCTGCGTGTCAATGAAGGACTGTCGTACAAGGAGATCGCGGAAGTGGCTGGAACAACGGAAGGCGCAGCGCGAGTGCATTACCACAACGCATTGCGAACCGTGAAGGAGAACCTCAATGAGTGACTGCCCGAACGTCGAGATTCGCGAATGGCTTCCGGACTATCTGTCCGG
>CAMPKM010000458.1 GCA_946887155.1 uncultured Gemmatimonadota bacterium | reverse complement strand
CGTCGCCAGGGCGACACCCGACTGCTGCGGATCGGTCAGAATGAGGTCGACATCAACTGGCGCGTCGCAGAATACGGCAGATCCGTCAGGTGTGAGCCTCGCGGTCTCTACGTACTCCACTTCGCGAGCCGTTGCCGCGAGCCGGACCCGTGGTGCCACTGACGAGGTGGTATCCCGCATCCTGCCTGCCCATGAAACCCTGAGTATCGCACGGTTCGCAGGGGGGCGGGCTCCAACGACGTCGCGCGCGGGGCACAGCGCTGAGGCAACGGTGGATGGTCCCGGAGCTGAGAACAAAAGCTCCCGCTCCACGCCTTCCGTAATGAGTGTGCGTTGCTGGCCGAGACGGATCCCGAAGTCAAGAAACGCTTCATGGTCCACAACCACGAACTGCAGTCCCGGAGGAACTCCGGTCAAAGTGTATCGTCCGCGCTCGTCGGTCAGTACCCGAACCTCACTGCCAATGATGCGAACGATTGCGTTACCGAGTCCCTTCCCGTTCGCGTCGCGCACGAGCCCTGTAACCGTGCCTGGAACGAACCCCGATACCGGCAAGTCGTCCAGGACCACACCGCCCTCTTCCAGCAGCGTCTGACGTCGTCCAACTGCACCCTGCCCCGAGACGAGCAGCACTTCACGTGGCATTCGGAGTCGCCAGGACGACACGTACCAGGCGCCGCTCGAGTCATGCGAGAAACGCACCTCGCCACCCACCAGGCTCGTATCAGCTCGTAGTCTGAGCCAGTCAAACTCCAGTTGCCGCAGCTCATTCGTCGCGGCATCGAACTTCACGATTCCAATGATCTCTGCCGGCGAGTATTCACGGGTCCGTGCAAAGACAGGCTCAAAGGCGAGGCGAATCATACCGTCGTCACTGCCCTGTTCGGCGGTTAGCCGGAAGCAATGATCTCGTACAAACGTTTCGGAAAGGAGCGCGCTCGCATCAGGACCGAAAAACCAGACCGCTCTATGACTGTCCTCGTACCAGTATCCCTCACTGGACAGCTCCTCACCTGAGCGACTGCGAAAAAACGCACCGGCTTCGCTGTCGGATCCATCGAAAGCGTGGAGGGACTCCGCGAATACCTTGAGGGACGGACTGTCGAGCTCACGGACGTAGCGCACAGAACGACGTAAAGTCTTGTCCTCCTTAGCGGAGATCTCTGTCGCCATCAGCGCGGTCCGCGCATCATCCCACAGCGTCGCTATGTAAGCGCCATCGTCAGTCGCCCGGCACGGCGTAGCGCCTCTCACCTGAATGCGGGCCAGGGCCGATTCCGTGGTAGAGCCACGCGGCGGTACCCGCTCCATCCGAACATCGACGACCTTGATCTCTCCAGCGGCGAGCGAAAGGATCTCGGACCGGAACGGAATGGCGCCAATGCGTCGCACATGCAATCGGGCGCGACCCGGCACGGATGCGATGACGGAGAATGAACCGTCGCTACGCGTCAAGACGGAACGCGAGTCAAGCACCTGCGAATCGGCCGAGAGTCGTTCCAGCGTCACGACTCCCGCGGCTGGCAAACCCGTTGCGCGTTCAATCACGGTCCCGCGTACGGTTTGAGCGTCCGCGGCAATTGACGTCAACAACAAAAGGAGGAGCGCGACTCGCTGTTTGGCCCATGGCCTATTGCAACCGGGGAAAACGGGCTTTGAGATCTTCATCGATGGCTCCCGTGTCATCAGCACACAGCACCCACTGATATCCATGTCCCAGGGGGCCGGCGCAACCCTCAACTGACGAAGAAGTAACTCCCAGTGCACTGCTCGGCCGCGCGGAGAATTGCCGGCCGGTACCGCCCGGTGAGTTTGCGCGGCAACTCAACGAGGATCGAGATCCGCTCGACCAGTCCCGGCAGAATCCCCGGCCTGAACATAGTCGCCGGTACAGTCACCTAACGACATCAGAAAGAGCGTGAAGGGGGTCGGCGCGGTCGCGTCAGGCGCCTGGTCCGTCATCTCGCCGCGCGCGCACGTTCGACGATCGCCCGGATCTCTCCCAGGAGCGTCGGGCCGTGATACGGAATGCCGTCCTTGATGGTCCACTCGACACCGCCCGACCGTACCGCCCGGCCGGCACGGATCGTCTCCGTGCCGGTGGGATACAGCACCTTCAGGTCTTCGAGTGGATTTCCGTTCACCACGATAAGGTCCGCGAGGTGCCCAGCCCGCACCCGGCCGATCCGGTCCTCCATGCCGAGTATGCGCGCGTTGTTCTGCGTCACATGCTGGATGACCTTGATTGGGCTGAAGCCAGCTTCCTGGTGCAGCTCCAGTTCGCGGATCAGTGCAAACCCGTACATCTGATAGATGTATCCGGCATCCTCCCCAACTCCAATGATGCCGCCGCGTCGTTCGAAGTCGCGGAGTGCAGCCATCCAGATCCGGTAGTTCTCCTTCCAGTATGATTCGTCGGTTGAACTCCAACCGATGAAGTACGAGCCATGATTCGACGGGTTCGGCCGGAAGAATGCCTCGAGCGTCGGGTGCAGGTAGTCCCTGAACCACGGCTGGTTCTGCGCCCGCTGCAGGTCGCGGCTGGCCTCGTAAACGACGAACGTGGGATCCCAGGCGACGTTCGAGTCAACCATGGCCTGCAGCACCCTGCCTAACCGTTCCGGATCCGCCTCGCGCCAGAGACGCCCCGCCCAGCGGAATCGATCGACTTCATTGTTGTAGTTGTAGGTCGACGGGAACAGTTGCACGCCGTCGAGCAGCGCGGCGTCCGGAATTCCGTACCAGTGCTCGATGCTCCGCGTGCCCAGCCGAATGTCGTCCCACGCAGTCGTTTCCTCGACGCCGACATGGTGCGCTACAGGCAGTCCGACTGCGCGGGCCTCCTGCAACGCCGCCGTCATGATGTCCCGATCGATGCCCACCAGCTTGATGCCGTCCGCGCCGGCGGACTTGAGCGCCCTGACGCGCGCCTTTGCCTGCGCGGCGGACCTGATGCCGCGACTGTCGACACCATCTCCGCCTTCATTGAAGGTCGCATACACCACGAAGCGCGGCGCGGCCACTGTGCCGGCAGCCCTCTTCGCCCGCAGGTCGAGCGTCTAGGCAGTCTCGCTGCCGACGTCA
>CAMPKM010000457.1 GCA_946887155.1 uncultured Gemmatimonadota bacterium | reverse complement strand
GGTGGGAACGCACTGGTGGGGATTCGAGCTGCAGGGCGTGGTTCCCGACATCGTGACCATGGGCAAACCGCTCGGCAACGGACACCCGTTAGGCGCCGTGGCCTGCACGCCTGACGTGGCGGCGCGATTTGCGAACGGGATGGAGTACTTCAACACGTTCGGCGGCAACCCGGTGTCGTGCGTGATCGGCCGTGAGGTCCTCGACGTCATCGACCGCGAGGGCCTGCGGGAGAATGCGTCGGCAACAGGCGACTACCTGATGGCGCGTCTGCGAGAGCTCGGCCAGCACCACGCGCTCATCGGAGATGTTCGAGGAGCCGGCCTGTTCGCCGGCGTGGAGCTGGTGACCGATCGGGCGGAACGGACGCCGGCTGGCCCCGAAGCAGGTTACGTGGCGAACCGGATGCGGGAGAATGGCGTGCTCCTGAGCACCGACGGCCCGGACCACAACGTGCTGAAGATCAAGCCGCCGCTCTGCTTCGACCGCAACGACGCGGACCTGCTCGTCGACACGATGGACAAGGTCCTGCGGGAATCAGCGATTGGAAACCAGGGAGGAGCAAACGAGAAAGAGACCAACTACAGCAAGCTCCTTCCGATTCCCGATTGCCGATTCCCGATTCCCTAAAATTCGAGCCGTCTGAGGTACTGATAGCTCGTCGTTATGCTGGCCATGGGATCCGACGGCGTGTCATGCTCGACAAAGTAGTGCTGGATCCCGGCCTGCTTCGAGGCGAAGTATTTCGCGAACGGGAGTTGGCCCGCGCCCACGTCAACCATCGCGCCGCCCGCGGCCATGTCCTTCACGTGCACGCTGTAGAAGCGGCCTGGATACGTTGCGAAGTACTCGAGCGGATCCTTGCCGGCCTTCACCGTCCAGAACAGGTCCATCTGGATCGTGGTGTACCGCGGATCGCACTCGGCGAGAAGGATATCGAACCCGTTGGTGGCGCCTAACGGGACGTGATCGCCGTCGTGGTTGTGAAAGCCGACCTTGATACCCTGCTTCGCGGCTGCTTCACCGGCGCGATTGAACTCGGCCGCGACGCGCTTGTAGCCATCGGCCGTCATCTCCGATCGAGGGAGCGAGGCGCAGACGACGTACTTGTGCCCGATGGTCGACGCCTCGTCGAGAAGCTGCGTAAGGCGGTTCCGGAGCGAGGTCAGGTCGGCGGAATGTGCCGACGGTGAGGTAAGTCCGTTCGCATCCAGCAGCGTCCGCACGTCCTTCGCCGGGCGGTTGAAGTACCCCGCGAACTCGACCTCCTTGTATCCGATGCGAGCGACCTGCTCGATCGTGCGCTCGACGCTTTCGCGCATCTGGTCGCGGACGGTGTAGAGCTGCACACCGATGCGCGTCAGCTGCTCGCCTTCACCTTCAGGTGAATCGTGATTCGTGAACCGTGAATCCCCAATAATCGCCGCCACGGACGACCTGTCGAATCCGATCGCCGCGCCCGCGGCAACCGAAAATCGAAAAAACGATCTACGGTCCACGGAACCTGTCGGAAATTTCGTCTCACGACTCATGATTTCACGATCTCACGATCTCACGATCTCACGATCTCACGATCTCACGATCTCACGATCTCACGGCGTCGGTGGCTTGATCCGCTGCAGCAGGTTCTTGAGCTGGTTGTTGTCCGGCTGCACCTGCAGTGCCTGGTTGACCGCGGCCACGGCGCCGGCAGTGTCACCGACCGCCACCGAGAGGTTGGCCAGGTTTGTCAGCGTCGGCACGGATGTCGGAAAGAACTCGAGATTCAACCGCAGGATGGCGATCGCCGCCTGACGCTGGTCGGCCGACTGTCCGAGCTGGTTCCCCGTCTCGTTCAGCGATGGCTCGCTGAAGTCATAGGCGGCCGAGCCGTAGTAACGCAGACGAAGGGCACGATAGAGCTTGATGGCCGAATCGGCGCCTCCGCTCGTCTCCACGGCTTCGGTCAGCGCTGCGCGAAGCGTACGCGGCTTGGCCAGACCGTGATGACAGGTCTCGCATGAGACCCGCGTGAGGTCGGTGAAGGTCCGGCCCGTCGCCGGCAGGTACTTGCCGTTGATGTCCGCCACCATCTTGATCATCTCGCGCGCGACCTTCTTGGTTTCCTTGTCGTCGAGCGCGTAGTCGAGTTGTGGACCGCCGCCGCGACCTCCGCGACCACCCCCCGCCGGCTCAGCGTTCGCCGGCTGCGGCGCCGCCGCGTGGCAATGTTCGCATCGAACGCCAAGCGCCATCGCGAACTGGCGCATGATTCCTGTGACCTGGCTTCGGGTCATGTCCTTCGGCAGGACTTGCAGGTTCTTTGGCGGTTCCCCACCGCCGCGGCCCTGTGCGATCAGGGCAGACGGCACGGCCAGGACGAACGGTACGGAAAGCAGACGGATCAGGCGCATCGAGTCAGACCCTTGTTGGTGGTCAGGCTCGAATTTTGGCGGACGGGTCACGAACTGGCCAGAGGGAACGAGCACAAAAGCCGGGGCAGCCGCTGTCGCTGCACAACGTCCGCAGTGTTATGACGACGTTTTGGAAATCTCCGCTCGGCGTTCTGCTCTCTCGCCCTGCCCCTCTGGGCTCCAGTCCTCGTTCCTACCAGTTCACGATGGGCAGCACTCGCCTCGCCGGCGGGTTGTTCCGGACAATGTTGATCAGGCCCAGCTGTATGCCCTGCAAGTCCCAGGCGTAGTTCACGATCCCGATCGTTAGGCCCTTCTGCGTGCCGAGGACCTGGTTGAAGGCGCTGACGCCCACACCTTCGAATCGGGCTTCGGTAAAGCCGGCCATCCGGCGCGAGCGGCGACCTCGGCGGTCAAAGTCGTCGTCGTCCTGCTCATTGCGGACCCGGATCCAGGCGCCAGCCAGCAGGAGGCCTTTCGCGTCAGGCGTCCCGATGACGCCGCCCGCCATATGCACACCGCGGATGCGGGGCGCCCCCACTCCGAAGCCGTTCACGCTCAGGAACGAGATGGTCCCACCGGCCCCCATGCCGAAGCCGTTCAGAAAGACGCCCGTCGCGTCTCCGCCCGATCCCATGCCCACTCCGTTGATGACGACTCCAGAGATGTCGCCGCCGACGCCAGCGCCGACTCCGTTG
>CAMPKM010000456.1 GCA_946887155.1 uncultured Gemmatimonadota bacterium | reverse complement strand
ATCCACAGCCATGCCGTTCTTCCGCTTTGTGGATCAGGCGTCAACTTACCGGCCGGATGACAGGCCCTGCTGAACCTTCTGCTCCTTTTGCTCCCTCTGCAACCGCGTTGCTGTGGCGGTGGGGCGTCGTCTTCGCCACCGCGCTCATCATTCTGGCGTTCGGCGCGCCCGAGGGGATAACGGGCCAGTCGTGGCGGCTCTTCGCCATCTTTGCCGCCACGATCGTCGGCTCCATCGTCCAGCCGCTCCCGGCCGGCGCCATCGTCTTCCTCGGCGTCTGCGCGATCGCGGTCACGGGCACGATGACGCCGGCGGATTCACTCCGCGGCTATGCCGACCCGATCGTCTGGCTGGTGCTGTGCGCGTTCTTCATCGCCCGCGGCGTGCTCAAGACCGGTCTCGGCCGGCGGATTGCGTTTCTGTTCATCCGCGCCCTCGGCAAGCGGTCGTTAGGCCTGTCGTACGCGCTGGTGTCGACCGACGCCCTGCTGGCGACAATCGTGCCGTCGAACAGCGCCCGCGCCGGCGGGATCGTGTTCCCGGTCGCGCGCAGCCTGGCCGAGGCGTACGACTCGACGCCGGGGCCGACGTCGCGGCGGCTGGGCGCCTTCCTCATGGCGACCGTCTACCAGTGCGACGTCGTTGCCTGCGCGATGTTCCTGACCGGCCAGGCGTCGAACGTGCTGATCGCCAAGTTCGCGCTCGATACCGTGGGATACGAGATCTCGTACGCGAAGTGGATGCTGGGCAGCATCGTTCCCGGGATCGCGGCGCTCCTGCTGGTGCCCCTGCTCATCTACCGGATCTATCCGCCGGAGGTGAAGCACACACCGCACGCCACCGAGTTCGCCCGCGAGGAACTGAAGAAGCTCGGCCCCATGAGCCGCGACGAGCGGCTGATGCAGCTCGTGTTCACGCTGGTGGCCGGCCTGTGGATCACGCAGGCCTGGCACAGCATTCATTACGCGGTGGTGGCGCTGATCGGTGTGGCGGTGCTCCTGCTCACGCGCGTGCTCGACTGGGACGACATCATGTCGCAGCGGGCGGCCTGGGACGTGTTCATCTGGTACGGCGGCCTGGTGAGAATGGCCGAGGCGTTAGGCGAAACGGGGATTACCACGCGATTCGCCGAGGTGGTGGCCGGGTGGACGGTCGGCTGGAGCTGGATGGCGGCGCTGGCGGTGCTGCTCCTCGTCTACTACTACGCGCATTACGCCTTCGCGAGCATCACCGCGCACGCCACGGCGATGTTCACGCCCTTCCTGTTGGTGACGATTGCCGCTGGCGCGCCGGTGGCATTGGCGGTGCTGGGTCTCGCGTATTACTCGAACCTGAGCGCGGGCTTGACGCATTACGGTACTACACCAGCTCCGATTTATTTCGGGGCAAAGTACGTCACTCAGGGTGAGTGGTGGGGAATCGGCTTCAAGGTTTCGTTGCTGACGATCACATTGTGGGCGACCCTTGGCGTTCTCTGGTGGAAAGTTCTTGGTTGGTGGTAACTGACGATTTCCGCGGAAGGGCGGGAACACGGATGGCACAGAAACGCGCAGATGAACGCGGGTACTGCTTTGGTGAAGAGCTGGGCCGCCTCACGTCCGTGAAATTCTCAACTGCAGCTAGGCGGCCCAGCTCTTCACCAATGCCGTATCGGTGTTCCTCAGCGTATCCCGCGCCTTCCGCGTTCTGGCCATACCCGCGGTACTCGTCGTTCCAAGGATCGCATGCCAGTCAGCCGGCCCACCACACAACCAGATTTTATCGCCTCACTGGAGACGCCAGCCGCCCTGGTCGACCTCGATCGACTGGCCCACAACCTCGATCGCATGGCGGCCTACTGCGTACTGCACGGTCTGGCGCTCCGGCCTCACGTCAAGACGCACAAGTCGCCCCGGATCGCCGCCGAGCAACTGAGGCTGGGGGCCGCCGGGCTGACCTGCGCCACCCCGCGCGAACTCGAGGTCATGTCGGATGTCTGCCTCGATCTCCTGCTGGCCCATCCACCAGTCGGACCAGCGAAAGTGCGGCGCGTACTCGGCATCAATCGCGACGTGCACCTTACCGTGGCGATCGATTCCATCGCCGCCGCTGAGCCGCTGGCGGAAGCCGCCGAAGCGATCGGTCGCGTGGTCGACGTCTACGTCGAGGTGGACGTGGGCATGCGACGGGTTGGCGTGGCGTCCGCCGCCGAGGCGATCGCCGTCGCCAGGCGCGTGCGCAGGCTCCCGCCGCTCAACTACAAGGGCATCGCGTTCTATCCGGGCCACGTCCGCCAGCACCTTTCCCTCCAGGACGAGACGCTCGCCGGCTTGCGCACCGGACTCGGCGCCACCCTGCAGGCGTTAGGCGATGCCGGCGTGGCGCCGGCCGTGGTCAGCGGGGGATCGACGCCCGCCGCCTGGCGCATGCACGAGGTGACCGGCGTGACCGAGGTGCGGCCCGGTACCTACGTCTACAACGACCGCGCCACGGTGGAGGTCGGCGCTTGCGGATGGGAAGACTGCGCGCTGACGGTGCTGGCTACCGTCATCAGCACGGCCGTTCCGGGACAGGCGGTCATCGACGCCGGCAGCAAGGCGTTAGGCAGGGAGCCGCTGCCGGCGGGCGACGCCGCCGGGTATGGCGTCGTCCTCGACCAGCCCGGGGTGAAGGTCGTCCGGATGTCAGAGGAACACGGCATCCTCGACCTGGCCGGGAGCGACTGGCAGCCGCGCGTCGGGGACGTCGTCCGTATCATTCCCAACCACGTCTGCATCGTCGTCCACCTGAACGACGTGATCCATGGCGTGCGAGGGGAGCTCGTGGAGTCGAGCTGGCCGGTCAGCGCACGGGGGCGTGCTCCGCTACCCGCTGGAGCAGCGTAACCGGCACCAGCAACTCCACCCGCAGCAGGACCTCGTCTCCAATCGCCCACAGCAGTGGATTGAGCCTCCGGATCCCGAACGCGACGCCGATTTCGTGCGGCTGACGGGGAACGGTGAATTCGCCGGTCAGCCGCCGCACGGTGCCTGACGAGGGCTCGTCCCGCACCAACAGGTGCACCTCGCGCGTCGATCCGCGCAACGAAAGGCGGCCGCGAACCTCCCAGCCG
>CAMPKM010000455.1 GCA_946887155.1 uncultured Gemmatimonadota bacterium | reverse complement strand
TCGGTCGGACAGGGCGCGCTGCGCGTACGTCACGTCGCTGCTCCAGCGCCAGAAATTGGGCAGCGTCGAGGTGAATGACAGCTGGTGGTCGTTCCGTCGGCGCATCCCGTCCCAGTTCCAGTCGTATTGCGTCCCCACGCTGACCTCATACCGGCGATACCAGGTCGACGGCTGCGTTTCACGCCATCGCAATCGCGTATTGAACGACCACGTATCGACCGCGCCGTACGATCCCATGTCGTTAGGCTCGAAGCCGGGCGACTGGTGCAGGAGATCGAGGTCCCACGTCCAGTGCCGGCCCGCCAGCTTGCTGTGGCCCAGGCCGAACGTCGTGCCGCCCAGCGACCGGCGTGACGGATCCACGTCGACGTGATCCGCGTCGGGTCGTTGGAAATAGCGGCGCGTCGAGCGCTGCTGGCGAAGGATGGCCTGCGAGTCGCCCCGAACGCTCGTATATCCCAGCCACGAGTTCACGTCGTACGCGCCGCCGGCCCACCGCCAGCGTCCCTCGAGCAGGCCGGAATACGCCGAACGCGGGAGCAGATTGGCCAGCGGAGTGCCGGGGTCGACATCGCGCTCGACCACCGTGACGATCCCGCCGAAGGTCGATCCGTCTCTCCCGAATTGCTGGCGCGCACTGGCTACGGCGTACGCCGTGCGCGGCGCCACGTCCGCTTCACCGAATTGCGGCGTACCGGTCGAATCGAAGGTTTGCGCGACTTCGCGATCCGTCATGGCCGCCAGCGCGGCAACAGCGAGGCCGGATGACAGCCGGCCGGTCAGCTTGGCGGCGCCGAGTATCGTGGAATTGGCGAGTTGCTGTACGTAATCCGCGTCGGCGCTGCCGGGTGGTGCGGCGCCGATTCGTCGGGAGTAGAACAGGCCGCGCTGGTTGAGGAGATCCGCACCCTCGAGGAAGAACGGCCGGCGTTCATCGAAGAAGATCTCGTACGCCGAAAGGTTGACGACGGCCGGATCGCCCTCGACCTGCCCGAAATCGGGGTTGAGGGTGACATCGAGCGTCAGGTTTGGTCCCAGTCCGACCTTGAGATCGCCACCGATGCGCGCCGCGTTCGTGTACGAGTCCTGAAATGGGTCGGACGGGTCGGTGACGGCGGCAATCCTGGAATCGGCCGACACATACGGGAGCAACTCTACCCGGCGCGGCGGGCGAACGGCGCGGATGCCGGTGAGCACACCCATGCGCGACGACCATCCAACCTCAGTGCGCCTGACGAGTGCCCAGTAGCTCTGCTCGTTGCGAGCGGGGACGCGGCGCACGACGTTGACGCCCCATTCCTGCATGTCTGCCGGTGAGAACCGGAGCTGGTTGAATGGAATCCGGATCTCCGCGGACCACCCGACTGAATCGATCTCGGTGGCGGCCTCCCAGACCGGATTCCAGTCGCTATCGCGGTCACTTTCCGAGTCAGTCGCGTGGTAGTAGTCGATCCGCACCCCGGCGGGCGTCACCGCAAACGTGTATGCTGTCCGCCGGTCGCGATACGTGTCGAGCGAGACCACGATCTGCTCCGAGCTTCCCTCGACGTCGCGCCGCGTGACGAGCGCGCGGATGGACCCGGGATCGCGACTGAACATGCGCGCGCCGATGTACAGTGCATCGTCGTCGTACGCAAAACGCACCTCGGTACCATCGATCGCCGGCGCACCTTCGTCGGGCTCCCGCTGCGTCAGATTCGTAACTGCGTTCGCGGTTTGCCACACCGGTTCTGTCAGCCGGCCGTCGAGGCGTGGAGCGTCGGCGATTCGAATGGCCTGCGCCGATTGCGCCCCGGCGTCCGCGAGGGCGATCCCGACACACACGGCCACCACCACTCCGCGTATGCACACATGGAACGGTCGTCTTCCATATTTCAATTCAGGGCTCCACATGCCCGCAAAGTGGCGTCTGAACCGCTTTCCAGCTACGGACGACCTCGCCGCACACGTTGGACCCATGAGGTAACGTCTGCATCGATGCGGGTTATGATTGCGTGAACCGCAGCGGGGAGCGCGATGAACGGCACGGGCATGACGCAGAAGACCAACGCGAATCGCGAAACCCGGGCTCCAACCCCACCACCGACCCGGCCCATGCCGACGCGGTCGTGGTTCCTCTTCCTGATCATCCTGGCAGCGAACTACCTGCTGATCCGGAGCATCTTCCCGCGACAGAAACCGGCGACGGTTCCCTACACGCTGTTCAAGGAAGAAGTCGTGAAGAAGAACGTCGCGCGCATCTACAGCCGCGGCGAGCGAATCACGGGGCGTTTCATCCAGACCGTCACCTATCCGACGGCTCCGGACACGGTCAGGCGCCTGACGCCGCAGCCCGTCACCACCTTCTCGACAACAGTCCCTGTCTTCGTGGACCCCGGTCTCGAAGCGTTGCTCATCGCCAACGGTGTCGAAATCAGCGCCGAGCCTATCGAGACGGGGAATACGTGGACGAGCGTGTTGCTGAGCTTTCTGCCGGCGCTCCTTCTCATTGGGATGTACGTCTGGGTATTCCGCCGCATGTCGGCCCAGGGCGGACTCGGAGGCGCCAGCGTCTTCGGACTCGGCAAGAGCACGGCGCGACGCTTTGACACGGAAAAGGACAAGGCGGTCACCTTCGACGATGTCGCCGGGATCGACGAGGCCGAGAACGAGCTGGTGGAGGTCGTCGACTTCCTCAAGGATCCGCAGAAGTACACGAGGCTGGGCGGCACCGCGCCGAAGGGCATCCTGCTGGTTGGCCCACCGGGGACGGGCAAGACGCTGCTCGCGCGCGCGGTCGCCGGCGAGGCCGGCGTGCCATTTTTCTCGATGAGTGGTTCGGAATTCATCGAGATGATCGTGGGGGTCGGCGCCGCGCGGGTCCGCGACCTCTTCAAGCAGGCACGGGAACAGGCGCCGGCCATCATCTTCATCGACGAACTGGACTCGATCGGCCGGGCGCGGGGCATGGTGGCGTTAGGCGGCTCGAGCGAGCAGGAACAGACGCTGAACCAGATCCTGGCCGAGATGGATGGATTCACCGGACGTGAAGGGATCATTGTCCTGGCGGCAACCAACCAGCCCGACGTGCTCGATCGCGCGCTGCTCCGTCCCGG
>CAMPKM010000454.1 GCA_946887155.1 uncultured Gemmatimonadota bacterium | reverse complement strand
AGTGGATACGATCCTCCGGATAACGGCATCGCGACCGGCCGCGGACCAGACCGTCGCACCCGGCGGGAATCCCGCGGTGTGTGTCAGCAGCTCGCGGACCGTGACGAGATCCTTCCACTTCCCCTCGAACTCCGGGAGGTAGTCGGCGACCCGCGCATCCAGATCGAGCACGCCCTCCTCCACCAGGATCATCGCCGCTGTCGTCGTGCCGACAACCTTTGTGAGCGACGCCACGTCGTAGATGGTGGAGTCCGTGACCGCGGGGTACCCGGCGCGCCAGTCCGTGCGTCCGTAGCCGCGCATCCGGACCAGCTTCCCGCCGCGGCCAATCGCGAGAGCCGCGCCGGGCGACACACTGTCCGTGATGGCCGCGCGGATGCGCTCGTCGATGCGCGCGAGGGTTGCGGCGGCCATGCCGGCGGCTGCCGGGTGCACGAGGGGCAGGGCCGGAAGCGGCTCGGCAGGGGTGGTGTCATGGAAGAGCGAGAGCGCCGGGGGCGCGAGGGGTTCCAGGCGCGGCAAGGCGGGGCGCGTCAAACAGCTTTCGAGCGCGAGGGCGCCGAGGGCGGCAAGTACAGCACCGGCAATGCGATAGGTCATGTGCAATGATACCCGCGGCGGGGCGTGCAGTTCGGGCCGTGCAGTTCGGACCGGCCTTCAAACCTTCAGCCCTTCAGGGTCGTCCCATCGCGGCATCCGACGCCGGAGGCGAGAGAACTGCGCACACTCGAGACTGCCGCTTCCGAAATATTCAGAAACCTGGCAATTCCCACTCCCGTGTAGCCCGCGCGGATTGCCAGTTCAATGATTTCCCGCCTGGCAGCAACAAATCGCCGGCCGCACCGCTGAAGAAGAAAATCTTCGAACGTCAATCCCGGGAGTCGGATAGAAAGCACGCGCAGTGCGATGTCCCGAAGGTCGTCGCGTGGCGGGGGCTGTTTCAACGGTTCCGGCACTCCGGCGAAATTCGCGCTCCAGTATGTGTTTCCCGCGCAAAAATCGATCATGGCGACGTCATCGTCGTTCGAATTCGTGGTTCGCCACGCCATGAACCGCCGATAATTTCTGACAAGTTCCTCATGGGTCGACCCCTCACGCGAAGCGAAAAGTCCCAATCCCGTGAGTGGCATGTTTAGCCACGATGCCGTGACAGCATCCGGGGAGCGGTAAGCTCTCTCTGAACTCCATTCGTAATCGAGGGGATCGTTGCAAATCCCCACCGCCACAGGATTCCGATGTACGTACGCGATCGTCGCGCGAAGCTGGTCTGCGTCCCTGCAGGGCTTGGCGAAGAATCCTCGGCCAAAAACGTGGTCGATCCAGCCGGTCGCGCGTTGCACCCGCAGCGCAACTCGGGTGAGCAACGGCTGCATATACGACGACAGAGGTTCGAAACCCTGCCGTAGAACCAGGTGCAGGTGATTCGACATGACGGCAAACGCAATCAGACGGGCGTCACTCTTGTGAAGTGAGTCGCGAATTGCGATTACGACAGCGTGCTTCAGCTGGTCATCCAGGCAATGCGCGCGTCCCTGAATGCGAGACGTGACGTGAAAGGCAGCGCCCGGCAAATACGGCCGTTTCGTTCTGGACATGCTGCAAAGTCCAATGCAAACCGGGGCAACCCGATAGCGGGATGGGACGACGTCGGAGGTTTGAAGGCCGGTCCGGTTCCCGGCGGGTCGCGGATCCGCCGGCTTACTCCTCCACGTCCTTCAGGTCCCCCGCGGCAGGGCCGTTGACGACCTTGCCGTACGCATCGTAGCGCGAGCCGTGGCATGGGCAGTCCCAGGACTGTTCGAGCGAGTTCCATTGCACGATGCAGCCGAGGTGCACGCATACCGCCGAATGCTCGTGGAGCGTGCCCGCCTCGTCGCGATAGGCCGCAATGGGCCGGCCATTCCGGCCGATAACCGCGCCCGACCCGGGCGGGATTGTCGTGTCTTCAGGCGCTGGACTCGGGGTCACCCAGTCGAGGTACTGCCTGGCGACATTCAGGTTCTCCTTCGCAAACTCCGGCGCCGCGCGCAATGAGATGCGACGCGGGTCGTACAGCTTCGCCCAGTGATTCTCGCGGCCGGTGATGAGATCGCTCAGGAGTATGCCGGCGATGGTGCCGTGCGTCATGCCCTGCCCCGAATCGCCACACGCGATCCAGACGTTCTCACCCTTCTCGGGACTCTGGCCGATGAACGCGACGTAGTCCTGAGGCTCCATGACCTGGCCGGACCAGCGGAACTCCACGCGCTCGGCCATGGGAAAGCGGTCGCGCATCCAGGCCTCGAGATGGTCGAAACGCGCGGAACCATCGTCTTCCTGACCGGTCTTGTGATCCTCACCGCCAACGATCAGCACGTCGAAGCCGGCCCCGTTCCCGTGCATGGTACGGACGTAGTGGTAGGGGTCGCCGGTGTCCCACAGCAGCACCGGCGGGATGGCGCCGGAGGGAACGCGAGCCCCGATCACGTACGTGCGGTAAGGCGCCATCTTGGTGTGGATGGCCAGGCGTTCGCTGATCGGTGAATTGGTCGCCACGACGACCGATCTGGCCGTGACGGTGAATTCGCTGCTGGTGCGCACGGCGGCCGGTGCGCCACCGTCGATCTCCTCGACGCGGGTGTTGCAGTAGATGGTGCCGCCCATGCGCTCGATCGCGCGCGCGAGTCCGGCGATGTAGCGCAACGGGTGGAACATGGCCTGTCGCGGAAATCGAAGACACGGCCCGCTCTCGAAGAAGTCGACCGGCGCGCGGTCGACAAGCTCGACGTCGGCAAGGCCGGCGCGGCGTGACGCCTCGAGCTCCTTGTCGAGGATCTTGCGGTCATCTCCGGGCATGAGGAAGAGGTACCCGTCGACGCGCTGGAACTCGCAGTCGATGGCTTCGTCGCGGACAATTCCTTCGATGCGCGAGATTGCCGCGGTGTGGCTTTCGGCGGCTACGCGCGCGCCTTCCGCGCCGACCATGGACTCCAGCTCGAAGTACCGGTCGTCGAAGGCATTGCTGAGGTGCGCGGTGGTGCGCGCTGTCTCGCCGCCGGCGAGCGGGCCATCGTCCAGGACGACGACGCGCTGTCCCAGCTGGGCCAGCAGATATGCTG
>CAMPKM010000453.1 GCA_946887155.1 uncultured Gemmatimonadota bacterium | reverse complement strand
GCAGGGACGGAGCAGGGACGGAGCAGGGACGGAGGAGGGACGGAGGAGGGACGGAGCAAAATCGAAACGCGTGCCCAGGAAGTCCGGTTCCTGAGCACGCGTTTCTGTACTGCAATTGCAGCGAACTATCGCAGGGCAACAGTTCGCGTCGTCTGGAGCTGCAACGTGGTGCCGGCTGGCAACACACCTTCGACGTCACCCATGCCGAGCGAGATTACCGTGCCGGCAGCCGCGCCAAGCGCGCCGCCCAACAGGATCTTGTCCAGGTCACCACCGCTGACGATGGCACCAAGGACCGCGCCTGCCGCTGCACCTACACCCGCCTTGCGAATGGTCTCGTCGCGCGTGTCGGCGCCACGAGTTTCCAGGTTCGTCGCGGTCACTTTTGCATAAAACGGACGGCTCTCACCGTTGACGACGATCCGCTCGAAATCGATCCGGATTGCTGCCTGGTCACCGGCGCGATCAGAATTGTCGACGCCCGTCACCTTTCCGTGGATCTTGGAACCGACCGGTACTGCGGTGACGCCATTCGACGCGACGACCGCGTTTTCGACCGTTGCCGTGAACGTATCACCGACCTTGCTCGACTTCGTGCCTATCTCCTGGTCCAGCCTTACATCAATCGTGGTACCGCTCGGCAGTGAACGAGCATCCGTCGGCGTCGAACTGATGGCCACGTCACCCGTGGACTCCACCGTTGCCTGACGCGCGCACCCCGCGAGCAGCAAGCCGGCGCAGAGGCGCACAGCCATTTGTGGCGAACGCATGAATACCTCCTCTTCGTGAAAGGGGCGATGCGCGTCCTACACACCCACCGTGCTCTTGGCTCATCTGTTGGGGACGGAGGCCACAGGCCAGCGGCCAGGCGCCACCCGAGGTCCCGGCTTTCCATGAGCCTCGGGCCTCCAGCCTTTGGCCTCATCGGTGTGGCACGCTTTCTTTCGGGCCACACGATCTGACTCGAAGAATTCTCGATGGATATTGCCAAGCTGCGCCTTAGCAGGTCTTTCCTTGCCCAGACGTCGTTCATCTCGGCGCGTGAGGTCGTTCACGCGCTGGGCGCCGTTCAGGCCCAGGACTATGACGGCGCGAAGTGGGCGATTGCCCGCCGAACCGTCGGTCTGGACGATGCCGCGATCGAAGCCGAATTCAGCAGAGGCGAGATCATCCGGACGCATGTGTTGCGCCCTACCTGGCATTTCGTGGATCCGCTCGACCTGAGGTGGATGCTCGCCCTGACGGGGCCGCTCGTGATGAAGCGGATGACACCCTATGACCAGCACCTTGCGCTCGACGACAAGGTGTACAGGCGAAGCAACGCCGCGATCGAGCATGCGCTTCGTGGAGGACGTTACCTCACACGGAACGAGCTCAAGGCCGAACTCACTCGCGCCCGGCTCGGTGAACTCGGTGTCCAGCGACTCGCGCATATCGTTATGCGCGCCGAACTGGAAGCGATCATCTGCAGCGGCCCGCGGCGCGGGAAACAGTTCACGTATGCCCTCGTTGAAGAACGCGTGCCACCCGCGGCGCTCAGGGACCGCGACGCCGCGATTCACGAGCTCACGCTTCGTTATTTCCGCGCGCGATCGCCGGCGACACCCGCAGATTTCGGCTGGTGGTCGGGTCTTCCCATGAGCGATGTGCGGAAGGGCATCGAGCTGGCCTCGGAGGAGCTCGAGGAGGTCACGATCGGCGGCCGGACGTACTGGAGCACGGGCGATCGCGTGGCTCGACCACGCCCCTCGGCGCACCTGCTCCCGAACTACGACGAATTCTTCATCGGTTACCGGGACCGCAGTGCTATCGGCGGACGATTGAAGAGCACGAAGATCGTCACAGGCGGCAGCACCCTGATCGGCAACGTGATCGCACTCGACGGACAGTTGGCTGGTGGCTGGCGGCGTTCCGTCGGAAAGGATGCGACGACGCTCACGTTTGACGTGCTGGCCCGGTTGACGCCCTCCGAGATGAAACGAATCCGCTCCGAAATCAAACGGTATTGCTCCTTCCTGGGCCGGCCGGTGGCGGTTAGCGGGCTCGATGATACGCAGAGGAAACGCGAACGCCGATAAACGGGACAAATCGAGAGGAACCAGCGCTGAATTCCCTTACGGATACTGTCATGCGCACACCTTTCGCATTCTGGTCCGGCCTTGCGGTGCTCGCGACGTCCACCGCTTCACCGGCGCAACTGCTTTCAATCAAACCGCTGCAGGTGCGGAATGACACGATCGTCCGCACGGTGCAGGCGCCGCGTCACACCGGGATTGCGACACTGGTCGAGGAGATGAGCATCGGCGTGGCCGATGGCGACGAGGCGTACATGATCGGACAGGTGTCGGACATCGCGCTCGGCCGGGATGGATCACTCTACGTGTTCGACGGACAGGTGCCAGTCGTCAGGCATTACGACGCGAGTGGCAAGTTCATCGGCCAGGTCGGACGGAGCGGGTCGGGGCCGGGGGAATATCGATCGGCCTCCGGTGTCGCGACGCTTCCCGATGGCCGCCTGATCGTCTGGGACACGGGGAACTGGCGCGTGAACGTGTACGCCGCCAACGGCAATTTCCTCACGCAATGGATCACGCCCAGCGGCATGAGCGGCGGCGGAACCGCCCAGTACACGCGAGCGCTCATGGTCGACAGCGCCGGCCGAATCGTGACGCGCAAGCAGATCATGAACCTGCGCGACCTGGAGCGCCAACCAACCGGATGGATGCGTTATCGCGGCGACGTCACGTTACTAGACACATTGCATGCCCCGCCTGGCCCGAAGAATCTCACCCTGCGAGCGACAAACGGACGGGCATCCGTGAGTAACGGTGTTCCGTTCACGCCGAGTCGATACGTCGCGGCCAGTCCATTCGGCGCACTGATTGCGGGGTTTCCGAATCGTTATGCATTCGAGATCCACCAGCCTGACGGGCGTATCGTGAGCGTGCGGCGTGATGTTCGGGCGGAACCCGTCTCGCGCAGTGAGCGTTCCGAGGCCCGTGCCCGAATAGAGGAACGCATGCGCCGGACCGACCCGACCTGGTCCTGGAATGGACCGGACATTCCCGATACGAAACCGTTGTATTACGGTCTGGTCGTC
>CAMPKM010000452.1 GCA_946887155.1 uncultured Gemmatimonadota bacterium | reverse complement strand
TCGCACCAGTGCCCCCGGCGCAGCAGCAGCGCCAGCAATCCGTGCCCCGCTGCATAACGAGTTACGTCGGCGGCCTCGCGACCGGCGAGGTAGGACCGGAACCAGTCCACAGCGGCCGCCGCATGCGTCGACGCTTCCATCAGGTCGCGGCACAGCGTGACCGCTGCGCCGGCGCATCATCAAGTCGCTGTACGATGCCGGCGTTCCGTTCCTGTTAGGCTCCGATGCGCCACAATCCTGGAACGTGCCGGGCTTTTCCGCGCACCGCGAACTCGGTGCACTGGTCGCCGCTGGACTGACGCCATACCAGGCGCTGCGGACCGGCACCGTCGACGTCGCGCAGTTCCTGGGCGAAGCGGGACGTTCGGGCGTCGTCCGAACGGGAGCCCGCGCTGACCTGCTCCTGCTCGACGCGAACCCGCTGCAAAACATCGCCAACTCACTGCGAATCAACGGCGTGGTCGTAAACGGCCGCTGGATCGGTCCGGCCGAGCGGGAGCGGATGCTGTCCGCTCTGGCAGCGAGGTAAAGGGCCGCCCAACCCTTTTGCCGGCCGGCGTGTCTCTCCTTCAGTTCATCTGAAGGAGAGCGTCCGTGCCGCCCGAATCCGCCATGGTCCAGCGAACGCTGGAGATGCTGGTCCTGAAGTCGCTGTCGCTGGCACCGATGCACGGCTGGGGGATCGCGCAGCGGATCGACCAGCTGTCCAGCGGCACGTTCCAGGTCCAGCAGGGATCGCTCTACCCGGCCCTGCTCCGGATGAAGCGCGCCGGCTGGGTGAAAACCGAGTGGCGGAAAACCGGGAACAACCGGCGCGCGCGGTATTACCTGCTCACGGCGGCGGGTCGAAAGCAACTCGATGTCGAGGCCACGAACTGGCAGAAGGCGTCGGAGGCCGTCAACGCCTTCCTGCGGACAACCCGGTTGGAGGGCAGCGTATGAGCATCGTGTCCGACCTGACGGTCCGCATCCGCTCGATCTTCCGTCGCGGGGGCGAGGAGCACGAGATGGACGAGGAAGTCCGCTTTCACATCGAGCGCGAAATCCAGCAGCGCCTCCGGGGCGGCGAGGACGCCGAGACTGCCCGCCGGCAGGCGATGGTGCAGTTCGGAAACGTGGAACACCACAAGGAAGACATTCGCGACGCCAGGGGCACACGGCCGCTCGAGAACCTGGTGGCCGATATTCGTTATGCATTACGAGGACTCAGGCGGAATCCGGCCTTCACCCTCACCGGCATCCTGGTGCTGGGCATCGGTATCGGCGCGACGGCCACCGTCTACAGCATCGTGCACTCGGTCGTGCTGGCCGATTTGCCCTATCCGGAACCCGAGCGGCTGGTTCGCGTGGTGGAAAAAAACTCGCCGACCAACATGTGGGCGCTGTCCACCGCTGACGTATCCGCCATCCGTGAACGCCAGCGTGTGTTCGAGTCGTGGGGCGAACTGGCCCGCGCCGAGGTGGCGCTGTCGGGCGGCGGTACACCCGAGCGGGTGATCGCAGCGCGGGCCTCGGCAGGCTACTTCCGTGCGGTCGGGGTTCCGGTGGCCCGGGGACGCGCGATCACACCGTCCGACGAGACCGCCGATGCGCCGGCGGTCATGGTCGTGACCGACGCATTTGCCGAGCGGCGCTTCGGTTCGAGTGCGGGGGCCATTGGAGCGTCACTGTCACTCGACGGTATTCCGCACACGGTGGTTGGCGTCCTGCCGCCCGGGCGGGACGAGCTGGGTGGTATCCGATCGGAAGTCTGGCCCGCGCTCAAGCTCCCGCCAATCGGCAGGCGCGGTCCCTTCTGGCTTCGCGGGATTGGCCGGCTGAAGCCAGGAATCAGTCTCGAGACGGCGACCGCGGACCTGTCACGCATCAGCGCCGACATCCTGCCGCTGTACCCGGACTTTCGCGACAGCACCGCCCGGCTGACGCCGCAGCCGTTGCAGGAAGCGATCGTCGGGCGGTCGGGACGGCAGGTTGGCCTGTTCGCCGGCGGGGTCGCGCTGGTCCTGCTCCTGGCGATCGTGAACGTGGCGACGCTCGTCCTCGTGCGCGCGTCGGCGCGCGAACAGGAACTTGCCGTTCGTGTCATGCTGGGCGCACGCCGCGGCCGGGTCGCCCGGCTCCTCATCACCGAGAACCTGCTGCTGACGCTGTCGGCGACCGGTGTCGGCCTGCTCATTGCGTTAGGCGGCATCGGTCTCGCGGTCCGCCTGTTGCCGGCGCTGCCGCGGATCCAGGACGTGACCCTCGACTGGCGCGTCATCGTGCTTGGCATCGTGGCCGCGGTCGTGTCGGGTATCCTCGTCAGCGCGTCCCCGGTGGCCGCACTCGGAGAGCGGGTCAGCCTGGCGTCACGGGCCACGGGTCGGCGGACGGACGCCGGCCACCGCACCAACCGGATGCGGGCGGCCTTCGTCGTCACCCAGTTCGCGCTGGCCTGGCCGCTGCTGGTGGCGTCGGGCCTCCTGCTCAACAGCTTCCTGCGCCTGCAGCGCGTCGACCCGGGGTTCGACCCGTCGGGTCTCGTATCGATCGGCGTCAACCTGCCGGCCAGTCGTTATGCGGGCGACCCGGAGATCTTCCGGTTTCGCGCGCTCGCGTTGCAGCGCCTGGCCTCACTCACCGGCGTGCAGTCGGCCGGGCTGGCCAGCGATGTGCCGCCGGACCCCAATTACGGCGGGTACGACAACTTCAACATCGTGCACAAACCGGTCCCCGACGGTCAGGCCGAGCCTAACGTGCCGTGGTACTACGTGAGCCCGGGGTATTTCGCCACGCTGGGCGTCGACATCGTGGATGGCCGCAACTTCACCGATGCCGATACGGCCGCAGCGTTCCCGGTCGTCATCGTGAGCGAGTCGTGGGCACGCCAGTTCCTGCCCGGCGAGTCCGCGGTCGGCCGGCAGATCGTGCAGGGCGGCTGTTACGACTGTCCGCGAACGACCATCGTCGGCGTCGTTGAGGACGTACGGAACCTCGGTCCCGCGCAACCGATGGTAGCGGCGTACGGTTCGACGACGCAATTCGGCGGCCGGGCAATCAAGGTGGTGGCTCGCCTGCGCTCGGCCACGCGCAGGTCATCGCGCACGGGGTGGCGCCATTGCC
>CAMPKM010000451.1 GCA_946887155.1 uncultured Gemmatimonadota bacterium | reverse complement strand
GTATCGAAGAAAGGCCAGCTCGGCGTCGTGTCAGGGACATGTGTCGATTCGATCATGGTTCGGCGGCTGCAGGACGGTGACATCGGTGGCCACGTGCGCCGGGCCATGGCGCACTTTCCGATCCCGAATGTGGCCGAAGCGGTCCTGAGCCGCTTCTTCCTGCCCGAGGGTCGTCCGCCCAAGACGCCGTACAAGGCCTTGCCGATGTACAAGCAGTCGGTCAGCCTGGCCCGCCAGCAGATCACGATGATCGCTGCATTCGTGGAAGTCTGGCTGGCGCGTGAGGGACACTCGAAGGCGGTCGGACTGAACCTGCTGACGAAGGTGCAGATGCCGAACCTTCCGACGCTGTACGGTGCCATGCTCGCCGGCGTCGGCTACGTCCTCATGGGCGCCGGCATCCCGCGCGAAATTCCGGGCGTCCTCGATAACCTCGCCAATCACGACCCGGTCTCGATCAAGTTCGACGTCGAAGGCCTCGCCGCCGGCGAAACGGAATATCTGCGTTTCAATCCGCGCGATCACTGGTCGCCATCTGATCCGTTGTATCGTCCGCGGTTCCTGGCGATTATCTCCGCCAACTCGCTGGCTATGACGCTCGCTCGCAAGGCGACCGGCCGAGTCGACGGGTTCGTGATCGAAGGACCCACCGCTGGTGGTCACAACGCGCCGCCGCGCGGTGAACTGAAGCTGAACGACCACGGCGAGCCCATTTACGGCGATCGCGACCTCGTCGATCTCGGAAAAATGACGGAGCTCGGGTTGCCGTTCTGGCTCGCCGGCGGCGCCGGTTCGCCCGAACGCCTGCAAGCTGCCCAGGCGGCGGGAGCCGTCGGGGTCCAGGTCGGCACGCTGTTCGCCTATTGCGAAGAGTCCGGCTTTACGTCCGAGCTCAAGGACCAGGTGCGCCGCGGCGTCATGCGCGGTGAGGTCAACGTGAGGACCGATCCTCGTGCCTCGCCAACGGGATATCCGTTCAAGATCGTCGAGATGGACGGCGTCAACTCGCGAGCCGAAGGACGAACGCGTTGCTGCGACCTCGGGTATCTGCGCACGGCCTATAAGGAAGAGAGTGGCCGGCTGGGTTACCGGTGCGCGGCGGAACCGATCGACACGTACGTCAAGCGTGGTGGAACGGTCGAGGAAACCGAAGGCCGGAAATGCCTGTGCAATGGCTTGTTCGCGAACATCGGACAGGCTCAGGTCCGCGACGGCGGTGTCGAGGAGATGCCGATCGTGACGAGCGGCGACGAACTGGCATCCCTCGGCTCGTTCTTCCGTGCGAATCCCGACTATACAGCCGGCGACGTGATCGAACACCTGTTGAGCCTGAGCCCTGCGTCGGTCGAATCAGTCGCCACGAACGGCAATGGCGCCAGTCATAATGGGCATCACGCGAATGGTCACGGCATCCCGACCAACGGGAACGGCGTCGCACCAGGAACGCACGGCGTCCTGGTGAACGGCAATGGGACCAACGGTAGCGGACCTGGCGTAGCGACCCCGGCGCCACTTCAGTCACGCGTTATCGCATAACGTCGTCGGCACCGAGCCGAGAGCGAAGAGCGAGGTGGAGGCGCCGGATCGCGCCACCGCTTCGCTCTTTTGCTCATCGCTATCTTAGGGCATGACGTCCATTCGAATTATCGGCGTCCCGATGGACCTCGGCGCGTCCCGGCGTGGCGTGGACATGGGCCCGTATGCGGTCCGGTACGCTGATCTTCGAGAACGGCTCGAGCAGCTCGGCCATAGCGTTGAAGATCTCGGGAACGTTGCCGTTCCATTCCGTGAAGATGCTGAGCGCGGCGCGCAGCGGGGCGCCCGTTACCTCGGCGCGATCACGAGCGTGTGCCGCGACCTGGCGACGCTGACCAAAACGGCGCTCGAACAAGGTCATTTTCCACTCCTGCTTGGTGGCGATCACTCGTTGGCCGCGGGATCCATTGCCGGTGCCGCGGCCTTCCAGGCGGCGCGTGAGGCGCGGATCGGCGTGATCTGGATCGATGCCCACGCCGACCTCAATACGCCCGGGAGCTCGCGCTCCGGGAACGTCCATGGCATGCCGCTCGCGCACCTGCTCGGCCATGGCGACAGCGCACTCGTGAACGTGGCTGGCGTCAAGCCTGCCGTGCGCGCGAACAACGTCGCGATCGTCGGCCTGCGCGACGCCGATGAAGCCGAACGGGAACACATCGGCAAGTGGAAGCTTCGCGCCCTGACCATGCGCTCGATCGACGAACGGGGCGTGCGCAGCGTGATGGAAGAGGCGATCTCGATCGCGTCCGACGGCACGGCGGGCATCTGGGTCTCCTTCGACCTCGACTGCCTCGCGCCTGACGAGGCGCCGGGGGTTGGCACGCCGGTTCCGGGCGGCATGACCTATCGCGAAGCACATCTTGCGATGGAGATGCTCGCCGATACGGGCAAGCTGATCGGACTCGACCTGGTCGAGGTGAACCCCGTGCTCGACGAGCACAATCGAACCGCCACGCTGGGCACCGAACTGGTGTTGAGCGCGCTGGGCAAGCGTATCATCTGATCGATGAGCGTACCGGAACCGCTGGCATACCGTCCGCCGGATTTCTCTGCATCGGAGCTGGTGGCGGCACCCGCCGCCCGATTGGTGTCGTGCGAAGCAGACGGCGTGTTGCCGGAAGGGTTCTTCGCCACCACCAACCTGCCCTCGTACGTGAAAGGCCAGGACGGATCGTGGCGCATGCCGCGCGAACCACGCATGGACGGGTGCCTCGTGCTCGACGCGAGCGGAACGTGGTGGGTGCGCGAAGGGCGTCGTGTCAAACGCGGCGACCAGGTCGTCGTTGGCCGCGCCGAGGACGGAAGTGAGGGCGTCCTGGTTCACGCGCGGGGCTTCGATCCACCCGGCGCGGTGGCAGGCGAGTTTCACTTCATGTCGAGCCAGGTGTCGCGCGAAAAGCCCATCGACTACGGCCAGCTCGCCCGGATGCTGGTCGCCGAACGGCGGCGCGGCGGCTACGTCATCTGGGTGACCGGTCCGGCGCTCGTGCATTCGCGGGCGCGCGACAACCTCGTCTGGTTCATCCGCCACGGCTTCGTGCAGGCGCTGCTGGCCGGCAATGCCGTCGCCGCGCACGACATCGAGGCGGCG
>CAMPKM010000450.1 GCA_946887155.1 uncultured Gemmatimonadota bacterium | reverse complement strand
GTGTAGCGCTGTCGGTCATGGTGCCGGGACCGGTGAATCGTGAATCATGAAGAAGCGCGTTGTCATCGTCGGCGGCGGTTTCGCGGGCATCGAGGCGGCAAAGGCGCTCCGGCACGCCCATGCCGATATCACGCTGGTCGACCGCTCCAATCACTTTGTCTTCCAGCCGCTGCTCTATCAGGTCGCCACGGGCGCGCTGGCGCCGAGTGACATTGCGGTGCCGATCAGGTGGGTGCTCCGGTCGGTGCCTAACGTTACCGTGCTCGAGGACAACGTCGAGTCGATCGACAAGGACCAGCGTCGCGTTCGCACGGGAAGCGGCTCCGAGCTCGAATACGATTACCTGATCCTGGCCGCGGGTTCACGGCACGCCTATTTCGGTCACGACGACTGGGAGCCGTATGCGCCCGGGCTCAAGACCATCGAGGATGCGCTCGAGGTCCGGAATCGTTTCCTGGCCGCGTTCGAGGCGGCGGAGCGCGCGGAGACGGAAGCCGAAAGGCGGGAGCATCTGACAATCGTGATCGTCGGCGGTGGTCCCACGGGCGTGGAGCTTGCGGGCATCATGGTATCAATCGCACGAGAAGCTCTGAGCAGGGATTTTCGGAGGATTGATCCGGCCACTGCCCGCATCATCCTGGTCGAAGCCGGGCCCCGGCTCGTTCCCGCGTTCCAACCGCACCTCTCCGAGCGCGCGTTGCAGGACCTGCGCGCGCTCGGCGTGGAGGTCCGGCTGAACGTACCCGTGACGGAGATCGGCGACGGACTCGTCAGGCTCGGCGACGAAGAGATTGCGTCGCGCACCGTCTTCTGGGCGGCCGGGAACCGCGGGTCGTCGCTGTCGAAGGCATTTCCAGACTGCGTTGATCGCGCCTGGCATGTGAAGGTGAGCGACGACCTTTCACTTCCCGGCCATCCCGAGATTTTCGTCGCCGGGGACCAGGCGGCCGTGAGTGACCCCGGGGGAAAGGCGGTGCCGCGCGTGGCACAGCCGGCGATGCAGATGGGCGCGCGGGCGGGCAAGAACGTCTTCGCGGACCTGCTCGGGAAGCCGCGCAAGTCGTTCCACTACCACACGCACGGCGACCTGGCTGTGATCGGACGGTACCGGGCTCTGGCGGAGTTTCCCTGGTTCACGTTCAGCGGCGTGCCGGCAGGGTTTCTCTGGCTCTTCGTGCACATCCTGTATCTGGCCGGATTCCGGAACAGATTGAGCGTCCTGGTGCAGTGGGGCTATGCGTTCGTGACCTGGCAGCGCGGCGTGCGGCTGATCCTGCGTTTCCGCCCTGGCGTGTCAACGCTGCGCCCCGATCCCGCGGAATGGCGAGGTACCCATGAATGGAAAGCTGCTCGTTAGGTCCTGCGTCCTGGTGGCGATAGTGTCCGGATCGGCCGCTGCGCAACCGAGCACGGAGTGGCCGATCCACGCGAAGGATCGGCCGCAGCCTCCGGTCGTACAGCCGGGCAACGATGCGCTGCCGGTCAAGGCCCCGGCGGACGCGGTGGTCCTGTTCGACGGAACCGATCTGTCGAAGTGGGTCCACGAGAACGGCAACGCGGCGGGCTGGGTCGTTGGCGATGGCTTCTTCGAGGTGAAGCGCGGAACGGGCAACATCCTGACGCGCGATGCCTTCGGCGACGCGCACCTGCACGTCGAATGGATGGCCCCGTTGCCGGTGACGGGTGCGGGGCAGGGCCGGGGGAACAGCGGCGTTTATGTCCTGAACCGGTACGAGGTCCAGGTCCTCGATTCCCATGACAACGTGACGTACCCGGACGGCCAGGCGGCCGCGATCTATGGCCAGTATCCGCCCACCGCAAACGCGTCACGTCCGCCAGGCCAATGGCAGTCCTACGACATCATCTACCATGGACCCCGCTGGGACTCGTCAGGCAGGCTGACGCGCCCGGCGACGATTACCGTTATGCATAACGGCGTGAAGGTACAGGACGAAGTGAAATTGAGCGGCCCCACCGGACACTACGCCCGACCGCCTTATGAGGCGCACCCGGAGAAGATGCCGATCCTTCTGCAGGACCATGGTGACCCCGTCCGTTTCCGGAACATCTGGATTCGGGAACTGCGATAAGGGCGGGTAGGGCGGATCGCGGAGGGCGCTGGTTTTCACGGATGAACACTGGTAGAGCAAGCACTGCGGGGCGCCCAGTCACCTTATTGCTGTGTGAATGTGTGACGCCCCGCAGTGCTTGCTCCATCGGTGTGCATCAGCGAACTCAGTGCCCTCCGTGTTCTGCCTTACCTGCGTTCATCCGACGTCAACCAATCGGAAGTCACCCCACCGATCTCCTGCATCACAGCAGAATCGTTTCTCCCAGACGACTTCAGGACATGGAAGCTGTGGTCAGCGCCCTCGACCCAGTGCATCCTCCACTGCGGGCCGACAGTCAGCAGCACATCCTCCATGATCGTCCTTGAACAGAAATCGTCGCGCGTTCCGTTGATGCAGAGAACGGGAACCTGGATCTGGGGCAGGTGCGCTGAGCGGAGCTTTTCGTGCTGTTTCGGCGGATGGAGCGGATACGCGAGGAGCAGCAGTCCATCACATGCAAACCCTTCGGCGGCCAGCATTGACCCGGCCCGACCGCCCATCGAACGGCCGCCGATGATCAACCGGCGTGCGCCGAGTTCACGTTTCGTCTGCTCGACGACCGCGGCGATGCAGGCCATGAGTCTGGGCATCGGGTCCGGACGGGCGATCTTCCGCTCACGATAGACGAAGTTGAACCGGACCGTGTGGAGTCCGTGCTCACGCAGCGTCTTCGCCGTCGTCACTACGCCTCGGTCGGCCAGGTTGCCGCCGGCGCCGTGTGCGAGGACGAACACCGGCGCCGATTCGTCGGCGCACGGGTCAAACGCCGCGCTGACTTCAACGCCATCCACCGCGACCCGCCACATCACTGGCTCCAGGGTCATGTCGCGTGGGCCTCGACGAGGTACTCACCTTCCGCCAACTCTGACTTTTCGTTTCGCACAGGATCCAGTTCGGCAACAAGCGCGCGGTGGTCATGAATCGTCGCTGGAAACAGTTCGAGTTTCGCGAGGAAGCCCGTGAGGCAGGCGGGGTTCATTCCCCAACGGAACGGTTCCGCCGAGCGAGCGAGCCACCCGGCAACG
>CAMPKM010000449.1 GCA_946887155.1 uncultured Gemmatimonadota bacterium | reverse complement strand
GCACGATCTGGCTGCTGTTCGCCGCTGTATCGTTGCTCCTCGTGATCGCGTGCGCGAATACCGCGACGTTGATGCTCGTCCGATCTTCGGCGCGGCAACGGGAAATTGCTGTTAGGGCATCGATCGGCGCCGCGCCGGGCCGCATCGTGCAGCAGTTACTGACGGAAGGTCTAGTCCTTTCCGCACTGTCGGCGATCGCTGGCGTGTTCCTGAGCATCCTCGCGCTCCGTGGATTCCTCGCCTTAGCGCCGACCGCACTGCCACAAGGCATGCTCCCCGGGATCGACGCGCGCGTGCTGGCGTTCGCCGTCGCCACCTCGGCGGCGGCCGGAATCGTATTCGGCCTCGCGGCCGCCGTTCCCGCGTTCCGGCTGCAACTGACGTCGGGCATCATCGGCGGCGCCCGGACGACGAGTGGGCTGACGCGCACCCGGGAACTGCTCGTGTTCCTCGAAACCGCGTCCGCAGTGGTGTTACTGGCCGGGGCGACGGTTTTCATCGCCAGCTTCGCACGCCTGACGAGCGTCGATCCCGGCTTCGACGCCGATCGCGTCCATGCCGTCAGGCTGGGACGGATGCCGCCAGCCTACGATGCCGCGCGCCGAGACCAGCTCGTTGATCGCCTGCTCGATCGGGTACGTGGCGTGCCCGGCGTCGAGTATGCGGCTGCCGCGCCAAACCTTCCGCTCGAACGCGGCAGGAACTTTCCCGTCGACACGAGGGACCATCCGGAGCTCGCCATTGGCGCGGTCGAGTTGCGCTTCGTATCGCCCGATTACCTGAAGACGTTAGGTATCCCGCTGGCGGCCGGCCGCGATTTCGGTGACGGCGACACCGAGGGCAGTGAACCAGTCGCCATCGTGAACGAGGCACTCGCGAGGCGATTCTGGCCTGACTCGTCCGCGATAGGCCGGACCGTCCAGATCGGCCATTACAATGATCGCTGGTTACGTCCGGGACTCGAGAAGCAGACACGCGTCATCGGTGTTGCAGCCGACATTCGCGAGGTGGCGCTCGATCGGGTACCGCGGCCGACCATCCTTCTTCCTCGCGCGCAGTCGAGCGATGGAACGCCCGTCATTTTGGTGCGCGGGACATCGAAAAACCTGGCCTCTATTCTTCGTGGTGAGGTCACGATGGAGGAGCCGCAGCTCGTTCCGGCGGTTGAGCCGCTGACGGCTGTCGTCAGCCGGAGTGTATCCGGGCCACGCTTTCGAACGATGCTCATCGGTGTATTTGCGGGTTCCGCGCTACTACTCGCGGGGATCGGGATCTACGGTGTGATTGCCGCCGTCGTGCAGCAGAGAATGAAGGAGATCGGTATCCGACTGGCCCTCGGCGCGAGACGTTCCACGATCGCGGCAAACGTCGTGCGGCGCGCGCTCACCTCTGTCGCCGCCGGTTGTCTCGCGGGCCTGCTCGTGTTCTGGGCGATCCGCCGAGTACTGACCGCGATGCTCTACGAAACGTCGACAGGCGACCCGCGCCTGCTGGTGGTGGCGGTCGCGGTGCTGGCACTGGTGGCGGCAGTCGCCGCCATGGTGCCCGCCCGGCGCGCCATCCGGGTGGATCCAGCGACGACATTGCGCGTGGATTAGCACGGCGCGTCACGCGCCGGTAGGCAACGTCGGCACCGCTGCGTATCGTTATCGCTCCCGCAACCGTGTCGACTGATGCGCCACATCGTTCATGTTTTCTTCCTGCTGCTTGCGCCGGCCACGTTGACGGCGCAGCACTCCTTTGCCGCCCCTGGCGCGACCTTTGACGCGCGCGTGCCGACGCCGCGTTCTGTGCTGGGCTATGAAATCGGCGAGCGCTTCACGCCGCATCACATGGTGCTTCGCTACTTCGAACGCGTGGCGCAGGCGTCACCCAGAGTGGTGCTCGACACGCTCGGCCACACGTTCGAGGGCAGGGAGTACGTCGCCGCCATCGTGACGAGCGAACGGAATCATGCCCGGCTCGAACAGATCCGTGCCGACGCGCGGCGGATCGGCGATCCGCGCGGCGCCCCCGCAGCCGAACTGGATGCGATCGTCGCGCGCATGCCCGCTGTCGTTATGCTCGCGTACACGGTGCACGGTGGCGAAGCGTCAGGCACGGAAGCCTCGTTGGCCACGCTTTACCAGATGGCCGCCGGCACCGATGCCGCGACCCAGGGCCTGCTCGATAGCGTGGTCGTGCTGATCGACCCGATCCAGAACCCTGACGGACACGAACGGCACGTGCAGGACGTGACGCGAAAGCGAAGTGTGTTCGGTGCCGATCCGTCCCCTTCCGGCCTTCACCAGCAGGGTGCCTGGCCCGGCGCGCGGACGAGTCATTACCACTTCGACCTGAATCGCGACTGGTTCCTGCATTCGCATCCGGAGACGCGGGCGAGAGTGGGTCTCTTCTTCGACTGGTGGCCGCACGTCGTCGTCGATCTCCATGAGATGGGGTCGAACTCGACGTATTTCTTCGCGCCGCCGATGGAACCGATCAACAAGAACGTGTCCGAGTCGGTCCGGAACTGGTGGGAGACGTTCGCGGCAGGGAACGCGGCCGCATTCGATGCCTACGGCTGGCCGTACTTCCGGCGCGAAGGCTACGACGAGTTCTACCCGGGCTATGGTGTCTCGTGGCCCATCCTCAATGGCGCCATCGGGATGACGTATGAGCAGGCGTCGAGCAGTGGCGGCGCGATTCGCCGGCAGGATGGCACGGTGCTTACCCTCGCGCAGGCGGCGCGCAATCACTTTGCCACGTCGATCGCGACCATAACGACAGCGAGCCGGCGCCGGACCGCACTCATTCGTGACTACCTCAGCGAACGGCGCTCCAACGGTACCGTCGCCGCCACGACGGTGCGAACGATCCTCCTGGAACGGGATGCAACCGGCCATGCGGACTCGCTGGTCGCGGCACTGCAACGGAATGCCATCGATGTCGTGATGGTCGACGCGCTCCCGGGCGACGCGCAGGCGTATCCGAACTCGTCAGGCACCCGTCCGGGACGTCTGTACGCCATCGACCTCGCACAGCCGCAGGGCCGGTTGGCGCGAGCCTTGCTCGAGCCGGAGGCCAACCTCGATTCGGCGTTCATCACCGAGGAGCTCGAACGTCGGCGGACAGGCATGCCTGACCGTTTCTACGATAT
>CAMPKM010000448.1 GCA_946887155.1 uncultured Gemmatimonadota bacterium | reverse complement strand
GTCCGGCCCCGCCATGGTCTGTCCGTTCTCATAACGATAGGCGTTCGGCGCGCCGTTCGCGCCGAACGCCGATCGTTATGAGAACGGACAGACCATGGCGGGGCCGGACTGCACGTTCTCGGCGGGCTGCCAGGACATCGCCACGCAGTCGCTCGCGATCTTCAACCGCCTCGGCGACGTTCAGACGCGCATGATCGGCGTCGACGAGCGCCTAGGGATCGTCTGGCTGCGCATGGCCTGGGGTGTGAGCGAGAGCGGCGGCGACCAGCTCACGGTGTGGGAAGCGTTCAAGGTGTACGACGGCCAGATTCACGCCGTCGAGGCGTTCATGAAGATCCTGCCGATCGAGCTGCGCAACGGCGGCTGGCAGTAGCACAACCCCTTTAATACTTTACAGAACCGCACGCAAGCTGCGGAATTCCGCAAGGGGTTTCTTAAGTCGCTCCGGCTCGCCCTCGCCCGGGCTTTCAAATTAAGATTCGCGAATGTGATTGGGGGATCAGATGCGTAAGGGCCTTCAAAAATCGGCTGTTTTTGCGGTGGCTACGTTCCTGACGGGGACCGTGGCCGGCCAGCAGATTGCCGACCCCGGTTTCAAGAGCGTGGGCCGTGCCTGGCCGCTCGCCGCGGACCTGCGCGAATACGACCTTACGGGCGCCACGATTCCGGTCCAATTCGGGCCGAACGGGCCGATCCGCGACGAGAGCAACTTCATCGGCGCCGCGCGCAACGGCGCCGTGCCGCCCTGCGTCGAGCCGCTGCCCGTCGACCTGTTTACATCCAAGGACTTCTACCAAGATCGCGAGCTGTGGACCGACCAGCGCTACTTCCGCTGCAACAGCCCCGTTGCGCTCGAGGAGATGCGCGGGGCGAACGGCTCCGCGGTCGCGGGCGACAATCCGCCGGCCACGGGTGCCTGGGGCCTCTGCGATCGCGACTATCCGCGCGAAGCGATCGTGAGCCCGTATCCGTTCAAGACGGCGCAGGAGCATTACGAGGCGCTGCTCGCCGAGACCACGAAGCGCGGCGGCGCGAACCAGAGTCCCACGGCCGAGCAGCTCGCGGAATGGACGGGCCGTTACGCGCATCCCGGCAATACCACCGACGCGCAGGCCGATTGGACCGGCCGCGACAAGGGCACGAACCCGCAGTCGTACTGGTACCGCATGCGGCACAACCAGACGCCGACGATCCTTTCGCTGCTTACGCCGGAGTATCAGCAGCGCATGGTGCAAGAGGCCTATCACCAGGCCAACACGAACGCGCCGCAGTGGCCGTCGCAGTATTGCTGGCCGGAAGGGTTCATGCGCCGCTGGCACGAGTTTGCCGTTTGGGAATGGCACATCATTGCTGCGCCGTCGGTGATGCAAATCGTAACGGGCGTGGCGCGCAACTTCCTCACCACGGTTCATGTCGGCCGCGAGTTCAAGCTCGACGGCACCGTGCCGCGCCTAGGCGCGGACGTGCCGCGCTGGTACGGCGAGACCATCGGTTTCTGGGACGGCGACACGATGATCACGTGGACGTCGAACATCCAGGGCTGGGCGGTGCACGGCGCGTTCGAGTACTCGAACAAGATGCAGACGATCGAGATCTACACGCCGAATCGCGACGCGGACGGCAAGTTTCTCGGCTTCAACCACGAGGCGATCTTTTACGACCCGGAGGCGCTCGTCGAGCCCGTGCGCATCATCCGCAACCACGTGAAGACGAGCGGTTTCGAGCAGGGCGACCCTTACGTTTTTATCGATTGCGTGCAGACGATCTTCCCGATCGAGGGGCGCTCCACGCCCGTTTCGCCGGGAACCGTGATCGAGTACAAGGTGCCTGATATGTACGGCCGTCCGTGGGCCCAGATCTGGGAAGAGTACTGGGAAAAGGACATGGAGAAGCCTGAAGACGAGGACATCTTCAGCTTCGATTAAGCTGCCGGCATTCATTATTGACGCTACTATGAGACGGAGGAGTCTCTCGTTATGACGAACAAGCGCATTCTCGGCGGCGTAATTGCTGCCACACTCGCGGTTGCGGCCGTTCCGGTCTTCGCCCACCACTCGTTCTCGATTTTCGATGCGAGCCAGACGAAGACCTTCACGGGCGTCGTCACGCGTGTGAATCCCGACGCGAACCACCTCCAGATCTTCTTCGCGCCCATGAACGAAGAGCGAAAGAACGTCGTGCGCGACGAAAAGGGCGACCCCGTTGTTTGGGCCGTCGAAATGGCGGGCTCCGCCGCGTCGGCCCAACAGGGCATCTCGGTGAGCGAGTTCCCGGCCGGCACCGTGTTCACCGTGTCGCTGCATCCGTTGCGCAGCGGTGATCCTGCGGGCGCGCGCGAAGGCGCGTTGTACAAGTGTCCGGAGAAGGCGCCCGCTCAGGCCGGCGGCCGCAAACAGTTTCAGCCGCCTGCGGCCGGCAAGCACTGCGACTCGGTCGAGGGTCACATTCAGATCGGCGGCGACGACGGCGTGCCACGCAACGCAGACGGCTCTGTGCGCCGCAACTAAGCCGAGCGGTCCCGCGTGTTCGAGTTCGCGGAGTGGTTGGGGTCCACTCCACTGAGCGTTGCGATCCAGTCGCGGCTGTGGCTCACGCCGCTATTGCAGACGATCCACATCACGATGATCGGCATCGTGTTCGTCTCCATGCTGAACGTGACCCTGCGCGTGCTCGGGTACCTGCGAGCGGACGAACCGCTCGTCGCCGTTTGGCGGAGATTCGCGCCCTGGTTCTGGTGGGCGCTCGCCGTGATGGCCGCCACGGGCTTGGTGCTCGCGATCGGCGAGCCCGTGCGGCAGGTCACGGCGCTGTCGTTCTGGCTCAAGATGTCGCTGCTCGCGATCGGCGTGACGAGCGCACTGGTGTTCGGCCGCGCGGTGCGCGCTGCCGCGACGGCGAACGCCGCGAACGCCGCGAACGCAGCAGACGCTGACCGCGTCGCGTCGGCCGGCGCGCGCGTCGTCGCGGTCGCCACCATCTTGCTGTGGGTTGCGATCATCTTCCTCGGCCGCTGGATCGCGTACGACGTCGAGATCTGGGAATCGTGGCACCTCGCCTGATGGCGTCGACGGCCGCAAAGGACTCCACGTGGATCTGACCTTCCTTGTCGACGCGGCCCAAAACTCGGCCTTGAGCGAATGGATG
>CAMPKM010000447.1 GCA_946887155.1 uncultured Gemmatimonadota bacterium | reverse complement strand
CAGCTGTTGTCAGATCTTTCAGCGTCATCCGTGTTCGCCATTCAGCGCGAATCAATCCTGACAGTTCCGGCTGTTATCGTCCCTATCGACGTGGATGGGCCTGCCGGCCGGTCCGAACAGGCGGAGGCATAAGTAGATCAACGCGTTTTGTTGTATTTGACAAAGGAAAGAACGATGGCGGTTGGGAGACGGTGTCGATCCACAACGATCATGTCGAATTCCTGATAGCATGCATTTCTAGCTCGAGCGCGATTCGCGCCGAATAGGCGAACACTGATGACGCTGAAAGAACGGAGAACCGCTGATACCGCCTGGCGAGAAGACCGGGACTCCGAGATTCGGAGCCAGAACCAGAGTCGGGCGCAGTGTGTCCCGGTCTTCTCGCCAAAGCAGTACCTGCCGTTATCAGATCTTCTCACGTCATCCGTGATCCGCCCGTCAGCGGAAATCGTATCTAACAGCTCCGGCTGGTATCGCCCCTGAACCTGAACACACGGGGTTGCCGAATCAAACGCGGCGAGGATCGGTACTATCAGGGCACGCCGGGTCCCCGGCGTGTACGCTGGGCTCGCTGAAGCGCGGGGCCCGAGTCAGTTAACCCTGATGGAGGACATATGCGCATCCCGATGCTTGTCGCGACGGCCATGTTGCTTACGGCGAGTGCTGGAGCAGCGAAAGCCGCGCCGACGCTGGACGTGCCGTACCTCGTAGCCAGCGCCGTACAGGATCCAGCTCCGGCCCCGCCGAAGGGCGGTGATGTGTCGGTCGACGTTGACCTCGACCGTGATGGTGGAACCGTCTGGTATACCGATCCCCTGTGGATCGTGTTAGGCGCCGCGGCCGTGATCGTCGTCGTCGCCCTCGTGGCAGCAGCCGCGCGTGGTGGCGGTGGCGGAACGACCGTCATCCGGTAAGTAGCGTACCTCGTAGACGCTGCGCATTGCGTAAAGCGCAGAGTGCAAAGCGTAAGGTTCTGCATCCCCTTACGCTTTCCTCTGCGCTTTACCGCATTGTGCTTTACCAAATTACCCTTTGCGTGAATTTGATACCCCCCGCGTTCTGGGGGTGAAGGAGGCGCCAGGCTCGCGCCCTACGTTGGCGCACGATGAAACGCCCCGCCTTCACACTCCCCGAAGTCCTCGTCGCCACGCTCGTCCTCTCGATCGGCATACTCGGCCTTGCATCGAGTGGAACGTTCATCGCCGTCCAGGCAGGTGACGCCCGGGCCGTAACCGAAGGATCGCTCATTGTCGGGCGCGTCCTCGATTCGCTGCGGTCGATGCCCTGTGCAGCCGTGGCCGGCGGACAGGTCACGCAGAAGCTCGTCACCGTGCGCTGGACGACGGCACCCGCCAATCGCTCGGTTCACGTGCATGCCATCCTCGAGTTGACGGCTCGCCACCGCGTTCGCCAGTGGCCGATCGAGGCGCTCCTGCCATGTTAGGCGCACGACGTGGCACGTCGCTGGTGGAGCTGCTGGTGGCCCTCGCCCTGTTCGGCATCGTTGGCGCAGCCACGTTGCGGTCGCTTGACCGGCAATCCCGATTTCATCGCGGCATCCTCGCCATCCTCGAGGCGCGGGCCCAGCACGCCGCCGCGCACGAAGCGGTCGCGGTGGAACTGCGCGGCGTATCAGCCGTGGCTGGCGATATCGACCGCCTTTCCGATTCCGCGATCGCGTTCCGCCTGCCCGTCGGCACCGGTATCGCGTGCGACCTCTCCAGTGGCGCGATCGACCTGGCGCCCGACTCGGTCGCGGTGGGCCAGTCTTTCGCGCGGGCGCGAACGTCGCCGCAGGCCGGCGATACCGCGTGGGTCTTCGACGAAGGATTGACCGACCTATCCGCCGACGACTCGTGGGTCGCCGTCGCGCTGACGGCGGTCACGCGATCGCCAGGCCGCTGTCCCGGCAGTCCGCTGATCGACCCCGTCCTGGACGCGGGCGCGCAGAGCTGGCGCCTCTCACACGCCGGTACGCTGCCGGTAACGATCGCGCCCGGCGCCCCGGTCCGCCTGACGAGGATGGCGCGCTTCGCCCTGTATCGCGGCGGTACCGGTGAATACTGGCTGGGCTTCGCGGAGTGGCAGCCGGTGACGGGAGCGTGGGTGGCCATTCAGCCGGTGAGCGGACCCTACCTCCCCTTCAACAGTGCGTCACCGGCCAGCAGCGGCATCGCCATGGCCGGCCGCGACTCGTCAGGCATTCCGGTGCCGGTGCCGGGCCCGGGCCTGCCCTGGACACTCCAGCTGGCGACGCGCACGCAAACGACCCAGCGCGTCCGCATGGACGGAGTGGCGCAGGGCCGCTATCCGGACTCCCTGCATTCCCTGATCACGCTGAGGAACGCGCGATGACTCACCACTCGCCACGCACGTCGGCCTGCGTCGTGCGCCGGACGAATCGCAACGGTCTCGCCCTGCCCGCGGCGATCTTCACCCTGGCCGTCATCGTGCTCTTTATCGCAGGGAGCGCGTTCACGGCCGGCCAGGAGGCGCGCGCGTCCTCCGGGTCGCTGGCCGAGCGAGTCGCCCTCGAGGCGGCGGAGTTCGGCGCCACCGCGGTGCTGCGCGACTGGCAGGCGTCGTGGAACGTTGCCGTGCCCGTCGGCCACACGTTAGGCCCCTGGACCCACGCCCTGGCCGGCAACGCCGGGGCCACCGTCCGCCTGACGAGGACGGGCATCACGACGTGGTGGGTCGTCAGCGAGGGAACAGCCGGCGGGACACACGCACGCCGCACGGCACGCCGCACCGTGAACACGGCCCTGCGACTCGACCTGCCGCCCGACGCCATGGCAGCCGCGCTCGGCGTTGCCGACAGCGCACGCGTAACGGGCACCGGCGCGGTCATCGGCAGTGACAGCGTGGAGTTCGCACCAACCTGCCTGCTGACGCCCTTGGACGTCGCCGGCGTCGCGGCGGCCGATACGATGCGGGTCTGCGATGGCGGCTGCGGCACCGCCGGCGCGCGAATCATCGGCTTGCCGCCGCTGTCACACGACAGCACGGTTTCGTCACGCGCCGCGACACTGGCGGCGCGGCTGGCGGTGGACCTCACGATTCCCGCCGGCGCGATCGTGACACCGTCGCCCGTGGTGACTGCCGGCGCGTGTGACACGCTTAACGTCGCGAACTGGGGTGATCCAGGGGGCAC
>CAMPKM010000446.1 GCA_946887155.1 uncultured Gemmatimonadota bacterium | reverse complement strand
GTCATAATGATCGAGCGCCGACTCGACATCCGTCACCAGCTCGTGCGTCTTGGCCAGGATGTACCGGTCGAGCAAATGCCGGGAATCGGTACGCCGCTGTCCCTCGACGCGGTCGGCGTTGGCGTAGAGGCCGAGGAAGTAGTACGAGTTCCAGAGTGGCAGCAATGCCTGGCGGATGCCCTCCTGGATGCCGCGTTCGGCGACCACGAGGTTGCCGCCGCGCAGGATGGGGCTGTCCATCAGGAACCAGCGCATCGCGTCCGACCCGTCGCGGTCGAACACCATGTTCACGTCCGGATAGTTGCGGCGGGACTTCGACATCTTCTGGCCATCGCTGCCTAACACGACGCCGTGCGCCATGCAGGTGTCGAACGCGGCGCAGTCGAACAGCGCCGTCGCCAGCACGTGCAGCGTGTAGAACCAGCCGCGCGTCTGGCCGTTGTACTCGACGATGAAGTCGCCGGGGAAGTGGTGCTCGAACCAATCGCGGTTCTCGAACGGGTAGTGCACCTGCGCGAAGGGCATCGACCCCGACTCGAACCAGCAGTCGAGCACTTCCGGCACGCGGCGCATGGTCGACCGGCCGGTGGGGTCGTCCGGGTTCGGGCGCGTGAGCTGGTCGATCGCCGGACGGTGCAGGTCGGTCGGGCGCACGCCGAAGTCGCGCTCCAGTTCATCGAGCGAGCCATAGACGTCGATGCGCGGATAGTTCCGGTCGTCTGACATCCAGACCGGGATCGGCGAACCCCAGTAGCGATTGCGCGACACCGACCAGTCGCGCGCGTTCTCGAGCCACTTGCCGAACTGGCCGTCGCGGATGTGCTCCGGCACCCAGGTGATCTGCTGGTTGATCTCGACCATCCGGTCGCGGAACTTCGTCACCGCCACGAACCACGAGCTGACGGCGCGCTGGATGAGCGGGCTGTCGCAGCGCCAGCAGTGCGGATAGGAGTGGCGGTAGGTGTCGTGGCGGAGCAGCACGCCTGACGCCTTCAGGTCGCGGATGATCTGCTTGTTCGCCTCGAAGATGTGCTGCCCTTGGTAGGCGGGGACGGTGCCGTCGAATTCGCCGCGCGAGTTCACGGGCGTGACGGGGTCGATGCCGGCGGCATCGGTGACGGCCTTGTCGTCCTCGCCGTAGGCGGGCGCGATGTGGACGATCCCCGTCCCGTCGTCGGTCGACACGTAATCGGCCGGAAGGAACTGGTGTGCGTTAGGCCTTCCCGCGAAGAAATCGAACACCGGCTGGTAGCGCGTGCCGACCAGCGCCGCACCCGCATAACGAGCAAGCACCTCGGGTGACTCGCCCAGCTCGCGTTCGTACGCCGCCACCCGCGCCTCGGCCAGCAGGAACCGTTTCCCGTTCGCCGACACCACCACGTAGTCGACGTCCGGGTGCACCGCCAGCGCCAGGTTCGACGGGAGCGTCCACGGCGTCGTCGTCCAGATCAGCGCCAGCGCGCCGTCGAGTTTCGGGTTGTCGGAGACCACGGGCAGGCCGACCGTGACCGCCGGGTCGTCCCGGTCGCGGTACACGTCGTCCATCTTCACTTCCGTGTTCGACAGCGGCGTCTCGCAGCGCCAGCAGTACCAGAGGACGCGGAATCCCTCGTAGACGAGTCCCTTGTCGTAGAGCGACTTGAATGCCCACATGACGCTTTCCATGTAGGGCAGGTCGAGCGTCTTGTAGTCGTTGTCGAAGTCGACCCAGCGTGCCTGACGAGTGACGTATTCCTCCCACTCCTTCGTGTAGCGCAGGACCGAAACCCGGCAGGCTTCGTTGAACTGCGCCACGCCCATCGCCTCGATCTCGTTCTTGTGCTGGATGCCGAGCTGCTTCTCGGCCTCGAACTCGGCGGGCAGGCCGTGACAGTCCCACCCGAAGCGGCGTTCGACGTGCCGCCCGCGCATGGTCTGGTAACGCGGGACGAGATCCTTCACGTATCCCGTCAGCAGGTGGCCGTAATGCGGCAGCCCGTTGGCGAACGGCGGTCCGTCGTAGAACACGAACTCGTTGGCGCCATCCTCTCCCGCCGGTCGCTGGGCGATGCTCGCGGCAAAGGTGCGATCAGCTTCCCAGTACGCGAGCACCTGGCGCTCGAGCTCAGGAAAATTCGGGTGCGATGGGATCGGGTTCGTGGCGTTCTGTCCAACGCTGGCTCTCGGGTAGGGCACGTCGCGTCCTCTTGGCGTGAAAAGATCCACCGGATCCAACCGATGGCCCTTCACGGGGACGGGCGCAACAAACGACTGCGCTCGCGGTACCACCCCGCTTGTTCGCGCCGAAAAACGCGAACCGCTCGACACGTGGCTGTAGCGGGCCACACCCGACCGGCTCTACCGGGGTCCTGCGGACCCGTTCTTCCGGTTGGCTCCCCGGTGATGGCCGGATCGTCGCCGTGGAATACCGAGTGGCCTGCTGAGAGGCCGTCGGCTCATGGCAACGTAGCTGGCGCCATGATACCAGACAAGCAGTCGGAAATGATACTTCCGGATGATACTTCCGGAGCCGTTGAATACGGCCGGCAAACGGTGGAAATTGATGGTCTTGTGTTTGTCCGCCCTAACTTGGAACACTGAGATGCCCAATTCGAACGGCGCCAAGAAGCCGAAGCCGATGACGAAGAAGAATCTCCAGCACTTCGAAAAGAGGTTGATGGATGAGCGTCGGCGCGCGCTGAAGGAACTGGGGCACTATGAAGACGTTTTTGGTGCCACGCCGCAATCCGCTGATGGGGACCTGAGCTCGTACTCCTTCCACATGGCCGACCAGGGCACGGACGCGATGGAACGGGAGAAGGCCTTCCTGTTTGCGAGCCAGGAAGGACGCTTCCTGTGGCATATCGACCAGGCATTGCGGCGGCTGTACAAGCAGCCGGAAACGTTCGGCAAGTGCCACAACTGCGGCGAGGAGATCGCGTTCGACCGTCTCGACGCGCTGCCACACGCGCGCTTCTGTATCAAGTGCAAGCAGCGAGAGGAAGATGGAAAGCCCTGACGGCACCGACGCGCGGGCACGCATTTTCTGGCCGGTCCTGATCACCGTTATCCTCTCCGATATCATCACGAAGTGGATTGCCGTGCGCGACCTGTATCCGCGCGGCGTGCCCCGGGAAGTATTCGGTGACGTCGTTCGGCTGACGCTGGTGTTCAACCG
>CAMPKM010000445.1 GCA_946887155.1 uncultured Gemmatimonadota bacterium | reverse complement strand
AATTTCCTATACGCTTCGTTAACCCAACTCCGGCAGTCATGAAGGCACTTCACGATGTCTTGAGACATAAATCACTGGACGATGTGCTGACATTTGCGAGTTTGTGGTTATGGGTACCCGTTCGACTACTGCTACTGCGGCTGTTACTGGGCTCGCTGGTTAGCGTTAGGCGAGCCTTCGCACCGTTTTCAGGTTCACGAACTCGCGGAGCCCCCAGGAGCCAAGTTCGCGGCCGTAGCCGGACTGTTTCACCCCGCCGAACGGGAACCTGGGATCTGACGCCACCATCCCGTTGATGAACACGGAGCCGGCTTCGAGGCCGCGGGCGAAGTGTTCCGCTTCCACGGCATCCGTCGTCCAGGCGCTGGCGCCGAGTCCGAAAACCGTATCGTTTGCGAGCGCGATAGCCGCATCGATTGATGGCACGCGGAAGATCGATGCCACTGGACCGAACAGCTCGAGTTCTCTCGCCGGTGCGCCCCGCGGAATGTCGTCGAGCACCGTGGCCGGATAGAACCAGCCGTTGCCGGCGAGCGGGCTGCCGCCAAGCAGCACCGTCGCGCCGCGGGAAATCGTTTCCTCCACCTGGGCGTCGAGTTCGTCGCGGATCGCGGCGGTGGCGAGTGGCCCGACATCCGTGTCGGGCAGCATGGGATCACCCACCCTGAGCGATGACATCCGCTTCACGAATCGTTCGGTGAACGCGTCGGCGATGGATTCGAGGACGATGAATCGCTTGGCGGCGATGCATGACTGCCCATTGTTGACGATGCGCGCGGCGACGGCCGTCTCCACCGCCGTGTCGAGGTCGGCCGACGGCGCCACGATGAACGGGTCCGATCCACCGAGTTCGAGCACCGTCTTCTTGAGGTGGCGCCCCGCGGCTTCGGCCACGGCGCGACCGGCGCCTTCGCTGCCCGTCAGCGTCACGGCCGAGACGCGCGAGTCGGTCACCACGGACTCCACGCGCGACGAGCCAATGAGCACGACCTGGAACACCCCTGGCGGCGCACCAGCCCGCCGGAACAGGTCTTCCAGCGCCATGGCACACTGTGGAACGTTCGACGCGTGCTTGAGGATACCGACGTTGCCCGCTGCCAGCGCCGGCGCGGCGAACCGGATGACCTGCCAGAACGGGAAGTTCCACGGCATGATCGCCAGCACCGTGCCTAACGGCTCGAACCGCACCTCGCCGTGGCGCATGCCTTCCTGCTCGATGATCACCGGCGCGGTGAAGGTTTCGGCGTGTTCGGCGTAGTACCGCAGGCCGAGCGCGCACTTCGCTGCTTCATCGCGCGCTGAGCGAAAGGTCTTTCCCATCTCGACCGTCATCAGCCGGCCGAACGCGTCGCGCTCGGCGTCGAGAAGGTCCGCTGCCCTGGAGAGCACGGCGGCCCGCTCCGGAACGGGGCGGACCGACCATGTCCTGAACGCTTCCACCGATGCCGCGATCCGGCGCTCGACTTCGTCGACGCTGTGTTCGTCGAACGTGGCGACCGTCTCGCCCGTCGCCGGATTGATCGTCGTCAGCGCCACGGCACGGGCCTAACGATCACCGTCGAGCAGCCCGCCGAGTGCGCCGAGCACGCCGCCTTCGCCGACGCGCCGCCCGCCGGCGCGGGGAGCGGAGGCAATGATCCGGTCCGCGAGGCGCGAGAACGGGAGCGTCTGCAGCACCACGCGACCCGGTCCGGTGAGCTGGACGAAGAACAGGCCCTCGCCGCCGAACAGCGCGGTCTTGATGCCCGGGACCATCTGGATGTCGTAGTCGACGGTTTCTTCGATGGCGACCATACACCCGGTATCTACCCGCAGCTTTTCCCCGGGTGCGAGCGTCATTTCCTGAAGCGTGCCCGACGCGTGCAGGAACACGAGGCCGTCTCCCGTCAGTCGCTGCAGAATGAATCCCTCGCCGCCGAAGAAGCCGGCACCGATGCGCTTGGAGAAGGCGATCGAGACATCCACCCCGCGCGCGCCACAGAGGAACGCGTCCTTCTGGGCGATGATCGTGCCGCGCCATTTCGTGAGGTCGATCGCCTGGATCTTGCCGGGATACGGAGCAGCGAACGCCACATCACGGCGCAGCGTGGACTCGTTCAGGAACATCGTGATGAAGAACGAGTCACCGGCGAGCACGCGCTTGCCGGCGCCAAGCAGGCGATCCATCAGTTTCGTGTTGCCACGTCCCTGTATGTCGAGCGAGGTCATCATCCGGATGCCATCCTGCATGTACATCATGGCACCGGCCTCGGCTACCACGGCCTCTTCCGGGTCGAGAGTCACGATGACGGCCTGCATGTCGTCGCCAATGAGCTGATAGTCGATTTCGTCCGATGGCATGATGAATTCGCGCGGAAGGGGAGAGATGTTTGGCTACCAGACACGATCCTAACCCCCCAGTCGCCTCCATGCGACCCATCGGAAACGGGGTCAGACGCCATTTCTGGGCGGCGCGTAACTTCCGGTCATGTCCAAAGCGCTCCCGATCGCGTTCTTGATCGCGTGGCTTCCTGCCTGCAGAGAGAAACCGCAGCCGAAGATCGAAGAGGCAAAGGCGCCGGCGGTCGCAGCCGCCGAGTCGACCCTCGCGGTCATGCCGCCCGCAGGCGGCGCTTGCCCCGTGTGGGGTCTCTGGCAAGCGTGCAGCGTCGAGGACCGCATCTCGCGCGCGGGCCTGGCGGTAAACCGGAAGGATGAACCCGTCCGGCACGACTTCATGAGCGTGGAAGGGCTCGTCTGGGAAACCTCACGCGCCGAGATCCAGGTCTTTCTCTACGCTTCCGAAGCCGACCGCAAGAAGGACACCGACCAGTTGGACTCGGTGTTCGTGTCGCCCCCGGGCGAACGGATCATGTGGCGCTGGCCGGCGCAGCTCGTGACGTCCAACAACATGGCGGCGATCATTCTCAGCCTGAACGGACGCCAGGCGGAGCGGATCGCGCTGGCGTTAGGTGCGGGATTGCCCCGCGCACCCGACTGATCCCGCACGGAGAACGCATGCGCATTCGTCTGACACTGGTGCTCCTGGCAGCGAGCGCCGCGACGAGCCACGGACAGGCCTCGAACGAAGACATTTTCCTCGTGTCACTGTCGCGAGCGGGCGGGAAGCTCACCGCCAGCGGAGCGCGCAACCTCACCAACCGGCCGGGTTACGACAA